>NZ_DASRXP010000747.1:0-2478 GCF_035687465.1 Kribbella sp. | reverse complement strand
AGAAGTTGTGGACATTGCTGTGCGAGCAGGTCGGAGTGGCGGCGCTGGTGGTTCCAGAGGAGTTGGGCGGTGCGGGTGGTGAACTGGCCGATGCCGCCGTGGTCATCGCGGAGCTTGGCAAGGGCCTGGTACCGACCCCGCTGCTCGGAACGACGCTGACCGAGCTCGCACTGCTGGCGGCGGACGATCCGGACGGGGACACGCTCGAGAAGCTCGCCGAGGGCAGCTCCATCGGCGCCGTGGTGTTCGATCCCGACTACGTCGTCAACGGGGACGTGGCCGACGTCGTCGTCGCTGCTGCGGACGGCAGGCTCAGCCGGTGGACCGAGTTCACCGCGCAGCCTGCGACCGCGATGGATCCCACCCGGCGGCTGGCCCGGCTCGAACCGAAGGCCACCGCCGACCTCGGCACCGACCCGGGGTTGGCCGACACTGCGGCAATCCTGTTGGCGGTCGAGCAGATTGGCGCCGCGAGCCGCTGCCTCGACCTCACCGTCGCCTACACCAAGGACCGGGTGCAGTTCGGCAGGCCCATCGGCAGCTTCCAGGCCCTCAAGCACCGGATGGCCGACCTCTACGTGCTCGTCCAGTCGGCCCGCGCGGTGGTGAACGACGCTGTCGCCGATCCGACTCCCACCGGGGCCGCGCTCGCCAGGGTCTTGGCGAGCGAGGCGTTCAGTGCCGTCGCGGCCGAGTCCATCCAGATGCATGGCGGCATCGCCATCACCTGGGAGCACGACGTCCAGCTGTACTTCAAGCGGGCGCACGGCAGCGCCCAGCTGCTCGGGCCGCCGCGGGAGCATCTGCGCAGGCTCGAGTCCGAGGTGCTCTAAGCCCTCTAGGCCGTAGTGCTGGTCAGCTGCTGCTGAGGCCCGCGCTGGCAAGCCACTTCTTGGCGATGTCGGCGAGGTTCGTACCCTTGGCCGCCTCTGCGTTCATCGAGATCAGGTCGTCGGTGGTGAGTTTCGCCGACACCGCATCAAGGGTCTTCTTGACCTTGTCGTTCTGCTTCGCGCTCTTGATGAGGGGGACGACGTTCTCGGCGGCGAACAGGTTCTTGTCATCCTCAAGGGCGACAAGGTTGTTCGCGTGCAGCCCGGGGTCCGTGCTGAACAGGTCGCCGGCCTGAATCTGACCGTTCATCAACGCCGTCATGGTCAAGGTGCCACCCGCATCGAGGCTGACGAAGTCCTTGAAGTTGAGCCCGTACACATCGCGGAGGCCGACGACGCCCTGGGTCCGTGTCTTCCATTCCGGCGGACCGCCGAGCACCAGTTCGCCCGCGACCGGCTTGAGGTCCGAGATGGTCTTGAGCTTGTACTTGTCAGCGGTCGCCTGCGTCACCGCGACGACGTCCTTGTCCTCGGCGGGAGACGGCGTCAGCATGCCGAGGCCCGAGGGCAACTTCGTCGCGAGTTCACTGTTCACCGCCTGGGGTGTCGCCGCGGTCGACTTCGGGTCGAGGTAGCTCAGCAGCGCACCCGTGTACTCGGGTACGAGGTCGACGGAGCCGTCCTTGAGCGCCTGGATGTAGACCTCACGACTGCCGATGTTGAACTGCTCCTTCGTCTGCACTCCGGCCGCCTGGAGCGCTTGCGAATAGATGCTGCCGATGAGTTGGCTCTCGGTGAAGTCGGCCGAGCCGACGATGACCTGACCTCCCTCCGATCCGCCGGCATTGCCGCCGCCGGACAGTGGGTCGTCACCGCCTCCGCCGCAGCCGGACAGTGCGAGCACGGACGCCAGCGCGATGGCCGGCAAGATGCTGCGCTTCTTCATGCGATTCTCCTATTGGATGAGCGACGCCGGGTGGCGCCTAGGTGGCGGGCTCGAGGACTGTGGTGGCCAGCGGTGAGCTCTCCTTCGAGGCCACCCGCCGCAGCCCGGGGGACACGATGATTCGGCCGATCCAGGCGAAGGTGAATTCGAGGAGGATGGCGAGCACGGCGACAAGTATTGCCCCGCCCGCCATTTCGGCGAAGCTGGCCTGTGCCCGGCCATCGAGGATGAACCGGCCGAGGCCTTGAAGGCCGAGATACGCGGCGATGGTGGCGGTCGAGACGATCTGCAGAGTGGAGGACCGCACACCGGACACCATGAGCGGTAGGGCGCACGGCAGCTGGACGCGCATCAGGATCTGGCGCTTGGTGTAGCCCATGCCACGGGCCGCACCGACGGCATCCGGGTCGGCGTTCTGGATGCCCGCATAGGTCCCGGTGAGAATCGGGGGCACCGCCAACAGAACCAGCACGATGACGGTGGGCAGCACGTACACGAGCTTGCCGGCGGCGACCGGAGCGATGATCAGGAACAGCAGCACCAGCAGCCCGAGCGACGGGAGCGCGCGCAACGCGTTGGCGAACCCGGCGACCAACGCCTCGCCACGTCCGGTGTAGCCGATGACGATTCCGAGGGGTATCGCGATCGCCAGCGCGATGAGCAGTGCCACGGCGGAGTACAGCAGGTGATAGCCCACCT
>NZ_DASRXP010000746.1:0-11328 GCF_035687465.1 Kribbella sp. | reverse complement strand
ACGTTGCGGATCCGCTGCAACCGGCTCGCCCCGTCGATCTTCGCCGACTCGTGCAGCGCCGGGTCGATACCGGACAGCGCGGCCAGGTAGATCACCGCGGAGTACCCGGTGGTCTGCCAGACGTCGGACCAGACGTAGATGTGGCGGAAGTAGTTCGGGTCGCCGAGGAAGTTGATCTCCGGGATGCCGAACAGGCCGATCGCGTCGTTGACGAAGCCGAGTTGCGGTGACAGCACCAGCAGCGTCATCGAGACCACGACGACAGTGGAGATGAAGTACGGCGCGTAGGTGACCAGCTGGACGGTCTTCTTGAAGACCCCTTGACGAATCTCGTTCAGCGCGATCGCCAGGATGATCGGGATCGGGAAGCTTGCCAGCACCAGGTAGACGGCCAGGATGAACGTGTTCTTCACCAGGGTCCAGAACACCGGGTTCTGGAAGAACAGTTCGAAGTTCTGGAAACCGACCCAGTCGCTGCCCCACGGCCCCTTGATCGGGCTGTAGTCCTTGAACGCGATCACCGCGTTCGAGATCGGGATGTACTTGAAGATGACGAAGTACGCCAACGGAAGGACGATCAGCAGGTAGAGCTGCCAGTGCCGGCGGAAACTTCGGGCCGCCTCTGTGCGCCGGCTGGGGGGCTTGATCCGGCGGGGAGCCGTCCCCTGCTTCAGTACCGGTGCCGGCGGCGCCGGTTTCACCTCGATCGTTCCGCTCACACCTGCGTCCCTTCGACGATCCTGCACGTGCTGTGACGAGTCGTCACTACTTGGAGCTAAACCGATATCCGATAGGATTTCGGCTTCCATCCGGAGAATGGCACAGAACCATCAGGAGTGGAAGAGGCACCACGCCGGTCGATACCGGACCTTGACCACGTGGCGATATCGCTTGGCTCACAAGGGGTTGCCGGGGCAGCAGACAGTTCTGTTGCCCCCAGCAACAAAGGCCGAGGGACCCGCGGATCGTCGCGGGACCTCGGCGGCCGTCAGCACCGGCGGGGATCGGGTAGGGACCCCGGACCGGTGCCCGGATTTACTTATCTTCGTGAACTATATGGCAGTCAACTGCCCGACGCAGGCTATGTCAAGACTTGGCGAGGAACCAACTGCGGTCAGGCGCCCAGTACTTCCGCCAGGGTGACCCGCCGCTGTTCGGTGGCGGATCGGACCGCACCTTCCACCATCGCGAGACTCGGCACATTACTGTGCGCATCCGTCGACGCCGGTTCACCGGTCCGCACGCACCGCACGAACTCCGCGAGCGAGCCGTCAATCTGCTCAGGGGCATTACCCACCGGCACCGGAGTGAGCGGATCCCCGGTCACCGGCGCGCTGTCGCCGTCCCAGCTGGCGGTGCCGCGCTCGGCGCCGACCCGCCACCGGCTGTTCCACGAGGTCTCCTGCCCCGGGGCACACCAACTGCCGTTGAAGACGAACCGCGTGCCACCCGGGAACTCGAAGATCGCAGTCGCCGCGGCGTCACCGGCGTACCAGCTCCAGCTGGGGTTGAACGACTCGCAATACACCGAGACGGGGTCCTCGCCGATCAGCGCGCGGGCGGAGTCGAACTGGTGGATCGCCATGTCGACGAGCAACGGGAACGGCATCTCTTCGCGGAAGCCGCCGAAGTGCGGTGCCTTGGCGAACTCGCAGGAGACGCTGGCGATCGGGCCGAGCCCGGCGACCGCCTGCCGGAGTGCCGCGAACTGGTTGAGATAGCGCCGCGACTGGCTGATCATCAGCAGCTTGCCGGTCTCCTTCGCCACTCCCGCGATGTACTGCGCATCGGTGACCGTCGGCGCGATCGGCTTCTCACACAGCACCGGCAGGCCCGCTCGCAGGGCCTCCTCGTTGACGGGGTTGTGCGCGGCCGGCACGGTCACGTTGACGACCGCCTCGGCCCCGGTGACCTGTACCAATTCCGACAGCGACCTCGCGACCGGAACGACGGCGGCCAGCTCTTCCTCGCTGATCCGCTGGGCCAGCTCCAGATCGAGGTCGACCAGACCGACCAACTCGGCATCCGGCGAATTCGAGATGGTGTGCAGCCAGCCCTTGCCCATCGCGCCGGCGCCGACCTGGATCAGCCGCAGGGGCGCTAACTGCTGAGGCTTCTTAGACACTGCTGAGCTTTTAGACATCGAAGGCCCCCACCTCGTGGCGCTCCAGGGTCGGGGCCTTGCGCTCCGGGCGGTCGGTGGCCGCCCAGGCGACGCCGTTCGCGATCACCTTGCGGACGTCCTTGTGGTGATAGACCGGATACTCCTGGTCACCGGGCGAGAAGTAGAAGATCTTGCCGTGCCCGCGCCGGAACGTGCAGCCGCTGCGGAACACCTCGCCGCCACTGAAGTTGCTGACGAACACCAGTTCCTCGGGCACCGGGATGTCGAAGAACTCGCCGTACATCTCCTGCGCCTCGATCTCGATCGGCTGCGGGATGCCTTGTGCGATCGGGTGGGTCGGATTGACGGTCCACACGAGCTCGCGGTCCCGCTCGGCGCGCCAGCGCAGGTTGCACGTCGTACCCATCAACTTCTTGAAGATCTTGGACCAGTGCCCGGAGTGCAGCACGACCAGGCCGAGCCCGGCGAGAACGTGCTGATGGACCCGCTCGACGACCTCGTCCGAGACCTCTTCATGAGCCGCATGACCCCACCACACCAGTACGTCGGTCGCCGCCAGCACCTCGTCGGTCAGGCCGTGCTCCGGCTCGTCCAGGGTCGTCGTACCGACCGTGGCCCCGGCGCCGAGGTTGTCCTCGATCCCCTCCTTGATCGTGGTGTGCATGCCGTGGGGGTAGAGCGCGGCGACGCTGGCGTCCTGCTGCTCGTGCCGGTTCTCGCCCCAGACGAGGACGCGGAGGGTTTCGGGCATGGAGGTCCGTCCTGTACAGGGTGTGGGCTGGGCGGTAAAGCGGTTAACCCGAGCCTAACCGTGCCGCGGCCAACCATGTCAAGACTTGTCCAGCCGCTGTGATCTGGTCCTGCCAGCTCAACCGGAGGTACGGGTCCGGGCGTGGACATGCGCGTCGTGCCAGCCGTCCGCGTGCAGCATCGACTGCCGCAGTACACCTTCGAGTGGATACCCGGCCTTCTCCGCGACGCGGCAGGATTGCCGGTTCTGGGTCGAGTGGTCGAGCACCAGCCGGTTCAGCCCGAGCGTCCCGAAGCACCAGTCCTCGATCACCCCAACGGCCAGCCCAGCAAGCCCGCGACCCCGCGCACTCGGCACCACCCAGTACGACAACCCGGCAGAAGCTTCCACCAGATTGATGCCCCTCAGCCCAACCTGGCCGAGCGCCTCGTCATCCTCCCCGACGATCGCCCAACTGGCGGCGTCCTCCTCGTCCCACCTGCGCGCCCACTGCGCCACCCATCCGCGCGCCTCATCCTCGTCGTCGATCCGCAGCACATGCCACCGCTGGATCTCCGCGCTACCGAACCCTTCCATCACCGCCGCGACATCCCCCACCCGCCACGGCCTGAGGGCGATCGCCTCATCCATCAGCCGAGGCTGCGGCATTGCTCGAAGTGTTCCCACAGGAAGGGCCGGCTCAACAAGACGAGGCACGCGACGACCTTAAGGCTTGGCGGTACCAGTGAGACCTAGCTGGCGCTCGATCATCGACAAGTTGAAAGCCCCGGTGCGTGGGCCCGACCAGAGCTCGGCCATCACCATGTTGACCCGAAAGACCTGCTGCAGTGGCGCGATCGCGGCAAGCTCGGCCTCGGAGAGCGGGTTGCCGAGCTCCGCCGCCGCGCGCTGGTAGCCGTCGATCAGGCCGGGCCCATCATTGACCCGGGCTTGCACCAACTCCCAGGGCCTGCTGTCCGGGTGGACCAGATCGAAATCGATCACCCCGCCCAGCCGGTCGCCCTCGAAGTGCAGGTTCCAGCTCCCGAAGTCCCCGTGCACGATGGTCTGCGGCAGGTCCAGTAAGTTGCCCTCGGCAACAGCACTTTTGGCTTCCAACATGGCCAGCGCGGCCCAGTCGGCCAACTCGGGACTGAGCTCACGCAGCGCCGCGAGGCCCGGATCCCAGTCCTGGAAGGCTCCCATCGCCTCCAGGTCCGCGCCTCGGAAGAAGTCTTGCCGCTGGCCCAGCTCCAGCCCTGCGAGATCGGCGTGCAGCCGAGCCATCAACGCGCCCCGCTCCTCGATCTGCTCCGGACTCTCTTCCTGATGTGGCTTTCCCGGCACAAAACGAGTCACCGCCCACAACCGTTCGCCGTACCGGATCGACCCAGTGACAGGTGTCGGCACAGACCAGCCGAGATCGGTCAGGTGCCGCAGTACCGCCGCTTCGTAGGCAAGATCCGTCTCGGTGTGCAGCACGTGGTAGCGGCGGAGTACGAGAATCTGGTCGTCGTGCCAGATCAGCCAGTTGCCGTTGCCGATGGAGTCCGCGTCAGTGGCTCTGGTTGTCTCGAAGCGATCGATGCGGAGGCCGAGTTCGGAGGCGACGGTGTACAGATCATCAGCACTGATCGTGGGCATCCGGCCATCAAACCAGCTGCGAAGGCGTTCTGGTCACAACGCAAAGACCTGACCCGACCATCACGGGGGAACGGCCGGGCCAGGCTACTCCGATGGTACCCGTGGAAGGGCCTCCGAACCGAGATCCTGGGGCCGGAGTTTGTGCGGCCGCCCCACCGCGTTGGAGCTGTTCGCGGTGGGGCGGCCGGTGCTGGTGTTACTTGACGCCCATCGGCTCGAAGTCGAAGACGTCGTCGTTGTAGAGCAGTTTGTCCACCGCTCCATGGAACTCGAAGTCCCGGCCCTTGCCGACCGCCAGGGTGCCCACTTTGGCTCCCTCGCCGCCGTCGTTCAGCGCCGCCTTCATCTCGCTCCAGGTGCACCGCGCACCGTTGATCCCGCACGGCATACCGGCCCCGGTCAGACCCCAGACCTTGCCGAGGGCGTCATCCGTCGCGTTGATCGCGGTCCAGGTGTTGGATGCGCTGTTGAACGGCGCGAAGACCATCGACGCGTAGTTCGCGGCCGGCAGCGCAGCCAGGTTCGGGTCGATCTCGAACGTGATTGACGGCATGTTGCCCGGCCCGCGCGCGCTGTTCTCGCCGGTCGTGTAGACGCTGAACCCGAGCGTCTGGATCGCACTCACGTCGTCACCGAGGAAGTCGACCTCGTTGCCGAAGGCAGCTTTGTCCGTGGCGCTGCTCGTGTTCAGCTCCAGCGCTCCGGCGCCTTGCGGTGCGGTGGTCGAGGTCGGCTTGAGCTCCGCGCTCCCTACCCCGATCGTGTTCCGCAGGACCGAACCCCAGTGCGTCCCCGACCAGGTCCCGGCCGGCCCCTGCGGACCAGTGGCTCCGGTCGCCCCAGTGGTGCCGGTGGTGCCAGTGGTGCCTTGGTCGCCCTTGGCCCCCTTCAAGCCGTCCTTCGCGGCGGCCGAGAAGTCGTTCAGGGCGAGCGAGCCGTCCTTCACGCTTGCGCTGGTTACCGTGTTGTTCCAAGTGCCGGTGAACCACGCGACGGTTGCGGGCGCCAGGTCCGCGCCGTACAGGGTGCCGTCCTTGACCATGGACCCCGTGATGCTGTTCGGTGCAGGCGCCGCCGCGCGTGCTGCATTGTCGGGTGTCACGACCGCCGCGGCGGATCCCGTTGCCCCCAGCAGGACAGCCCCTACGGCTGCGCCCACAACTGCGATCTGCCTTCTTTTGGTGCTCATTTTCTGCCCTTCCCAGTCCGGCCGAGTGGCCGGATCGTGCAGCGCCCGGGATCGAACCGGCCGGCCCCCGTCAGGCCGCTGCTTGGATTCGGGAAGAGACCGTCAACGTACGCTCTGTAGCCGCGCACTACTAGACCGAGGAAAACCCGATGCCCGGCGCCGCGGGGTGCCACTACCATCCGAGGCATGCAAGCTCGCTCCTGAAAGCGCACCGCCGCCTTCTGCTCAACTGAGCCTTCAGTGAGAAGGGCCGTCGTGCGTCACGTCCAGCGGTGACCGGACTCTCCGGTCGCGCTTCGTCATGCCCGCACACGTGATGCTTTCAGGAGCGTTCTATGCCTCTGCCCGCCTATCGGGCCGCTGATCCGGCCCGGACCTACTACGCCTTCAACGGCGCCTGGGCCTTCTTCTCCTCGCTGACCTTCACGCTCAGCATGGTCTATTACGTCAAGGAAGTCGGCCTCGATCCGCTCCAGATGGTCCTGGTCGGGACCACGATGGAGCTGGCCTGCTTCCTCTTCGAGGTGCCGACCGGCATCGTCGCCGACCTGTTCAGCCGCCGGCTGTCGGTCATCATCGGCTTCGCCCTGATCGGTGCCGCGTTCCTGCTGCAGGGCCTGGTGCCCGCCTTCGCCGCGGTGCTCGCCGCACAGGTGCTCTGGGGACTCGGCTACACCTTCACGTCCGGTGCCGACCAGGCCTGGATCACCGACGAGATCGGCGAGGAACGGGTCGGCAAGGTGTTCGTCCGCGAACAGCAGGTCAACCTGGGCTGCACGATCGTCGGCATCCTGACCGCGGGTGCCCTCGGCCTGATCAGCCTGTCGCTGCCGATGACGTTGTCCGGCGTCGGCATGGTCGCGCTGGCGCTCGTGCTGATGGTGACCATGCGGGAGGAGAACTTCCACCCGACCCCGAAGGCCGAGCGGGAGACGTTCCGGGAGATGGGCGCGACCTTCAAGCACGGTTTAGAGGTCGCCCGCAGCCGCCCGGTGGTTCGTACCTTCGTGCTGATCAGCCTGATCTCGGGCCTGGCCAGCGAGGTGTTCGACCGGCTCTGGTCGGTGAAGGTCCTGACCGACCTCACCTTGCCGACACTCTTCGGCACCTCCGAGCCCGCGATCTGGTTCGCCGGATTCTCGCTGGTGGGAACCCTGCTGTCACTCGCCACTTCCCTGGTGGTGAACAAGGTGACGCCCGAACGGGTCAACTCGCTGCACCCCAACGGTCTGCTGGCCCTGCTCGCTCTGTTCCAGCTGACCGGCGTGCTCGGGTTCGCGCTGTCCGGCAACCTTTGGCTCGCGCTGGGCGCGATGTGGTTCGGCAACGCCGCCGCCACGATCGGCTACCCGGTCGAGTCGGCCTGGCTGAACCGCAACCTGGACTCGAAGTCCCGGGCCACGGTGCTCTCGATGGTGTCCCAGTCGAACGCCATCGGCCAGGTCGTCGGCGGACCACCACTCGGCGCCCTGGCAGGCCGGACCAGCATCCGTACTGCGCTCGTGGTGTCCGGGCTGATCCTGACCCCGATCCCGCTGCTCTACCTGCGGTTGCGGCCGGACCGGCGTCCCGCAGTACCGGCCGCAACCGCGGACAGCGCGCCTTAGTCGGCTTCGACGCGGCGGCGGTCGTAGCCGGACTTGACCAGGCTGGCGACCGTCGTCACGAGAAGGGTGCCGGCGATGAAGCCGAGCGACGTGGCGATGCCGATGTGCGGCAGGTGGATCGCGCCGATGTCGTCGATGTGCGAGCCGTGCAGAGCCTCGATGATCAGCTTCACGCCGATGAAGGCGAGGATCACCGACAGGCCGACGTTCAGGTAGATGACCCGCTCCAGCAGGCCGCCGATCAGGAAGTACAGCTGGCGCAGGCCCATCAGCGCGAAGGCGTTCGCGGTGAGCACGACGTAGGCGTCCTGGGTGAGGCCGAAGATGGCCGGGATCGAGTCGAGCGCGAAGATCACGTTCGCCATCCCGATCGCGGCGATCACGATCACCAGCGGGGTGAGCATCCGGCGGCCGTCGACCTTCGTGACCAGCTTGGAGCCGTCGTAGTCGTGCTGCAGCGGCAGGATCCGGCGCATCCCGCGGATAACGACGTTCTCCTGGAAGTCTTCCTCGTCGTTCTCGCCCTCGAGGGCCAGCCGGACCGCGGTGTAGACGAGGAACGCGCCGAAGATGTAGAACACCCAGCTAGCGGCCGCGATGGCGGCCGCACCGGCCATGATGAAGACCGCCCGCAGCAGCATCGACACGACGATGCCGATGTAGAGCACCTTGTCCTGCGCCAGCGACGGGACGGCGAATCTCGCCATGATGATGACGAACACGAAGAGGTTGTCGACGCTGAGGCTGTACTCCGTGATGTACCCGGCCACGAACTCCGAGCCGGAGGCACCCGACGGGAAGATGAACAACAACGCCGCGAACACCGCGGCCAGGCCGACGTAGAAGAGCACCCAGCGGGTGGCGTCCTTGATCGTCACCGTGTGGTTGCGCCGGGCGATCACGATCAGGTCGAAGGCGACGATCGCGATCAGCGCGACGATCGTGATGATCCACACATGGGTGGGCACGGCAGAGACCATGGTGAACCTCCGGACGTCGACAGCGGCGGGTCCGGAGGTCTCTTCCGCCCGAAGGTTCTCGGACCGACAGCACCGGGTCGACACTGGGGTCTTCCGTGATGACGACGCTGCCGCGAAGGAATACTCCCCTCCACAAACGGGCCGATCCTACCTGCGCCCGTCCACCAGGATCGCACGCGGGTGACCAACCGTTCACCATCGATCGTATACCGGATACAGACTCCAATGCCAGCCCCGGCCGGACGCTAGTCCCCTCACACCCATCTTCTGAACAGGCCGTCGGGATCGAAGTGGTCGCGGAGGTCGAGGACACGGTCCCCGGTGGCGCCAGGGAAGGCGCGGCGGAAGGTCGCCTCGGTCGGGCGGCTCTCGAAGCTGCGGTAGGCGCCGTCGGCGTAGGGATCGAGCGGACGCCAGGCCGCATCGAGCGCGCTGCAGCCCTTGGTGGACTGGGGCCTGAAAGGCCGTGCCGGCCAGGGCAGGACCGTCGGGGCGGAATAAGCCAGGTGTGCCGTCAGCTTGTAGCGGATGACCGTGACGGCACTCTCCAGGAGCTCTTGATGAAGGCAATCGTGCACGACCAGCTCGGCGCCGCCGACTCCGTACTGCGCCTCGCGGACCGCGAGATCCCAGAACCAGGAGCGGGTCAGGTACGGATTCGCGTGGCAGTGTCGGGCGTCAACCCGACCGACTGGAAGTCCCGCACCGGCCTGTACGGCGGCGAAGCGGTCGAGTCGGTGCCGAACCAGGATGGCTCGGGTGTCGTCGACGCGCTCGGCCCTGAGGTCGACGGATTCGCCGTCGGCGAGCGGGTCTGGGTCACCCTGGCCGCATTCGAGCGGCCCACCAGTGGGACGGCCCAGGAGTACACGGTCGTCCCCGTCGAGCGGGTGTTCCCGCTGCCGGACAACGCTTCCTTCGACCTCGGTGCCAGCATCGGCGTCCCCGCGATCACCGCGCATCGCGCCCTGACTGTCGCGGAAGGCGGTCCGGCGCGACTGTCGCCCGGCGCACTCGACGGCAAGGTCATCCTGGTGGCAGGCGGAGCCGGCGCGGTCGGGCACGCGGCGGTCCAGCTTGCGCGCTGGGCCGGTGCCACTGTCATCGCCACCGTCAGCCCCACCAAGACGGCGTACGCCGAAGCGGCGGGCGCCCACCACGTCGTGAACTATCGGGACGCGGATGCGGCCGATCAGATCCGTTCTTTCTCGGCCGATGGCGTCGATCTCATCGTCGAGGTTGCCATCGGCGCCAACCAGGAACTCGACCTCGCGGTACTCAAGCCCCGCGGCACGATCGCGATCTACGCCAACGACGGGGACAAGCCGTTCGCCATCGACGTCCGCCAGAACATGGGCCTGAACACGCGCATCCAGTTCCTCCTGCTCTACACCGTCGGCCGGGAGTTCCTGATCGCCGCCGCCGAGGACATCAATCTGGCCATCGCGGCGGGCGCCCTCCCGGTCGGCGAAGAGGCTGGGCTCCCCCTGCACCACTTCCCTCTCGCAGAGACCGCAGGGGCGCACGAAGCCGTCGAAACCGGCGCCACCGGCAAGGTGCTGATCGAGATCGCCGACCTCTGAGCTGACCTCCGGGTTGGCATGCGTATTCCCTGGCCCTTGACAGTGGTCCGGGGCGGCTGGTGTGATGCGAGTCGATAGACAGGAACCTTTCCTAACTCTCGCGTTTGGCTCCCCTGCAGCTCCTTCCGCCCCCGGATCGTCAGGAGACCCCATGACCCGCCGATCAGTCTGGCGTGCCGCGTTGTCCGGCATGGCCGCCATCGCCGTCACTCTCGCTCTCGCACCACTGGCTCCATCCGCCGATGCCGCCCCCACCGATTACCAGGCCGAAGACGCCACCATCTCGCAAGGTCTGGTCGAGTCGAACCATGCCGGCTTCACCGGCCGCGGGTTCGTCAACTACGACAACCTGGTCGGGAGCTATGTCGAGTGGACGGTCCAGGCGCCCGCCGGCCCGGCCGACGTGACGCTGCGGTATGCCAATGGCACCGCGGCCGCGCGACCGCTCGACTTCACCGTCAACGGAGTCGCGGGCGCTGTCGGGATCACCTTCCCCGGCACCGGCGCGTGGACCACCTGGCAGACGAAGACCGTCCGGCTCACGCTCGCCGCGGGGACGAACAAGATCCGCGCCCGCGCGACGACAGCTGACGGCGGCCCCAACGCCGACGTCCTGACGGTCAATCCGACCAACGCCGACACCCAGCCGCCGTCCGCGCCGAGCAACCTTGCCGTCAGCAACATCAAGTCGAACGCGGCGACCTTCACCTGGTCCGCGGCGAGCGACAACGTCGGCGTGGTGCGGTACGAGATCAACCGCGGCGGCAACGTGCTGAAGGTTGTCGACGGCAACACCTTGTCGGCGACCGTGGACACGCTCACTTCGAACACCAGCTATGACGTGTCCGTCGGCGCATTCGATGCCGCGGGCAACGCTTCGCAGCAGAGCAACGTGGTCGCGTTCACCACGCCGCCCGGTGGTGACACCCAGCCGCCCAGCGTGCCGGGCAACCTGCGGTCCACCGGCGTCACCGCGAACAGCGTCACCCTCGCCTGGAACGCGTCCACCGACAACAGCGGCAGCATTGCCGGGTACGACGTCTACCAGGGCTCCGCGTTGGTCTCGACCACGAACTCCCTGACCGCCACGGTGACCAACCTGACGCCGAACACGCAATACACGTTCTCTGTGAAGGCACGTGATCCCGACGGGAACGCCTCGGGTGCGAGCAATGCGGTGACGGTACGAACCTCGGGTGCTGCGGGAGGTGGCATCCCGGAGTACGAGCGGGATGTCGCGAAGGTCGACCTCGGCTGGAGTGTCGCGTTCCTGCCGGACGGCTCGGGGTCCGCGCTGGTGACCGAACGGGACCGGTTCGAAGTACTGCTGGTCACCTCGGCGGGGCAGAAGACCACGCTGGGCAAGGTTCCTGGTGCCGTCACCACGACAGGTGAAGGTGGTCTGCTGGGGTTGGCGATCTCGCCGACCTTCGCCACGGACCACTTCGTGTACTTCTACCACACGGCCGC
>NZ_DASRXP010000745.1:0-12866 GCF_035687465.1 Kribbella sp. | reverse complement strand
TGATGGTGCTAGCCGAGGTGGTGGGTGTCAAGGGCGCTTCGCGGCCCTTCGGGCTCGAAACAAGTTTCGACCCTTGACACCCACCACCTCGGCCAGGGAAGGACGCAGCTACGCGGATCCGCGCTGACGTGTGAGCTGCATTCAGGGGATTCCGTCCGCCCGGGTGGTTCCGGGGCGAAGGTGTGAGCTGCGTCCAGGGGATTCCACCTCTCGCGGGTGGTTCGTGCGGGGTGTTCGGTGCTTCCGCTGATTCCGTCGGCCCGGGTGGTGCCGGTTTCCGGGGTGGCCCCATCCGGACCTACAGAAGTCGCGAAACCCTGTCCAGTAACCGGTTTCCCGGGTGGGGTGGGCGAGTTCTGTAGGTCCGGGTGGGGCCGGGCCGCAAGCCGTGGCGCGGTCTCGCCGGCTAACGAGTTGTGGGACCGATACCGGTCTACTGGGCACTATCGGTCGAACAGCCCGCTATCGGCGGTGGGCGCGTCCGGGTGGATGCCGGGTCGTTGGACCGATGCCGGTCTGTAGGGCGGTATCGGCCGGACAGGCGGCTATCGGCCGGCGGGGTTCTTCGGGTGGTCCGCCTGGTGGTGCGCGCGTTCCGCTAGGTGGTGTGCGAGGTCTTGGCGGCCGGGAAGGGCCGCTGACCGGGCCGTGTTTTGGGGGGTTGACCACTGAGATTGTGGGTTGCCCCTCGAGATTCTCAGGTGGCAACCCACAATCTCAGTGGTCAACCCCGTCCAGATCCGGCGCAAGCGCGACGGCCAGCGCCGGGGTGGGGTGCACCAGTCGCCAGGCCAGGGGAATCCCCAGCCCCACTCCCGGCGAACCGCCCGCGCGGCCGACTCGGCAAACCACCCGGGCAGCACCCCTTGACGGAATCCCATGGATTGTGGCCGTTCTTCTCAGCGGCTCCGGGCGTAGCTGCGTCCTTCCCTGGTCGCGGTGAGGTGTGTCAAGGGTCGAACTCGTTCGATCGCCGAAGGCGACGCCAAAGGCGCCCTTGACTCACCTCACCACGACTAGCAAACTCACGCAGCCCGGCGACGCGAACCACATGCACCTACCTGCGAACCACCCACACCTATGCACCCCGCGAACCACATCGACCCACCGACCGACGAACCACCTGAGTCCGGCGTACCGGCGTACCGGCGGCTTCGGAGCGGGGCTGCGTGGTCGGCGCACCCCGGCGGTCGGAAAACTCGGGTGCGGGGGATCGTAGGGTTGGATGATGCGATTGTTTGTGGCGGTGGTGCCGCCGGTGGAGGTTGTGGAAGCGCTGAGTGAGTTCGTGGAGCCGCGGCGGGCTCATCCGGATGAGGACATCCGGTGGGCGGCGGATGAGAACTGGCATATCACTCTGGCGTTCCTGGGGGAGGTGCCGGAGTACAAGACGGATGAGTTGGCCGAGCGGCTGGAGAGCGCCGCGAAGAGGCAGAAGCCGTTCGACCTGCAGTTGGCCGGGGCTGGGGCGTTTCCGGGTGTGGCGGATGCGCGGGTGTTGTGGACCGGCGTACGGGACGAGTCGGAGGCGTTGCCACACCTGGCGATGACGACGCGGGCGGCGGCGAACAAGGCCGGGGTGACCGTGGATGGGCGGAAGTTCACGCCGCATCTGACGCTGGCCCGGTTGCGGCAGCCGATGGACGTGGTGCGGTGGGTGCGGATCTTCGACACCTACCGTGGTCCGGCCTGGACCGCGGAGAGTATCGAGCTGATTTCTTCCCGTCTCGGCGAGGGTCCGAGCCACGGTGCGGCGTACTCCACAGTGGGCGAATGGGATTTCTTAGGTTAACCTTCGGAAGGTTAGCCGTACCTAAGAATCCAGTCCGTATTTTGGAGTTCCGCCATGCTCGCGAACTACCTGATCGGGCTCCGTGAGGGGCTCGAAGCTTCGCTGGTGGTCAGTATTCTCGCTACCTTCCTGGTGAAGTCCGGGCATCGCGATCGGCTCAAACTGGTCTGGGCCGGAGTGGCCGCGGCGGTCGTCGTCGCGGCTGCCGGCTGGGCCCTGCTGCAGTTCATCACCGCGCTCACCGCCCGGTCCTTCACTACGCAGGAGACGATCGGCGGGGTGATGTCGATCACTGCTGTCGGCTTCATCACCTGGATGATCTTCTGGATGCGCAAGGCCTCCCGCAGCATTGCCCGGGAGCTGCGCGAGCGGATGGGCCAGGCGCTAGAGATCGGCTCCGGTGCCGTCGTCCTGCTGGCCTTCCTCGCGGTCTTCCGCGAGGGCATCGAGACGGCGTTCATCGTTTACGCGTCAGCGGCGACCGCGACCACCGCGACGCCGTTTGTCGGCGTACTGCTCGGGCTCGCCACAGCGGTGGTGCTCGGCTTCGCGATCTATCGCGGGGCGGTCAAGATCAACCTCGCCGTCTTCTTCAAGTGGACCGGCGCGATCCTGATCCTCGTCGCGGCCGGCATCTTCGCGTACGGCTTCCATGACCTGCAGGAGGCCAACATCCTGCCCGGCCTGCAGACGTTGGCCTTCGACATCTCTCACGTGATCCCGCCGGACAGCTGGTACGGCGTGGTGCTGAAGGGGATCTTCAACTTCAACCCGGCCCCGACCGTGGTCGAGGGAATGGCCTGGCTGGTCTACCTCGTACCGGTCCTGGTGCTCTACTTCCGTCCCGTCAAGTCCACCACCCCGCCCGCGGTGGCCGCCGAAGCCAGAACTGAAGCGGCCTGAACCAGAAGCGGCCTGAACCACCCGACACCCGTCCAGGAGACACCTCGCATGATCACCATCACGGTCCGCCGGGCCACCGCGGTCGCAGTACCGCTGCTCGCTGGTCTGCTGCTAGCCGGCTGTGCCGACGACAAGACTGCCGCAGCACCCGGGGATACCACCGGCCCCGTCGCCGTCAAGGCGACCGACTCCGAGTGCGCGCTGAGCCGCGGTGAGGTCAAGTCCGGCACCAGCACGTTCTCGGTCTCCAACGGCGGCAGCAAGGTCACCGAGTTCTACGTGTACGCCGAGGGCGACCGGGTGATGGGTGAGGTCGAGAACATCGGACCCGGCCTCAAGCGCGACCTGATCGTCGAGCTGCCGACCGGTAAGTACCAGGCGGTCTGCAAGCCCGGCATGATCGGCGACGGTATCCGCGGCGACCTCAACGTCACCGGTGCGGCCGCGGCGCAGATCGACGAGGACACGGCGCTCAAGCAGGCCACCGAGAGCTACCAGCGCTACGTGAACTCGCAGGCGATCGCGCTGGAGCAGAAGACGACCGAGTTCGTCCAGGCGGTGAAGGGCGGCGACGTCGCCAAGGCCAAGGAGCTCTTCCCGGTCTCGCGGACCTACTGGGAGCGGATCGAGCCGGTCGCGGAGTCGTTCGGCGACCTGGACCCGAAGATCGACGCGCGCGTCAACGACGTCGAGCCCGGCACCGAGTGGACCGGCTACCACCGGATCGAGCAGGCCCTGTGGGAGAAGAACACCACCACGGGGATGGAGAAGTACGCCGACCAGTTGCTCGTCGACGTGAAGACCGTGGTCGCCAAGGCCAAGGTCGTGAAGCTCAACCCGCTGCAGCTGGCCAACGGCGCCAAGGAACTGCTCGACGAGGTCGCCACTGGCAAGGTCACCGGTGAGGAAGACCGCTACTCGCACACCGACCTGTGGGACTTCCAGGCCAACGTCGAAGGCTCGCAGGCCGCGGTCCAGGCGCTGCGCCCGGCCCTGCAGCAGCGGGACGCTGCCCTCGTCACCACGCTGGACACGAACTTCAAGGCAGTCTTCGCCGCGCTGGACAAGTACCGCGTGGGCGACGGCTTCAAGCCCTACACCGCGACCGAGGCAGAGAAGAAGCAGCTCGGTGCTGTGGTGGACGCGCTGGCCGAGCCGGTCAGCAAGGTCGCCGGAGTGATCGCGAAGAAATGACAGAGCGGAAGGGCGTCTCCCGTCGCGGCCTGCTCGGCGCCGCGGGAGCCGCCGTGGCCACAGGCGTCGCCGGGTACGCCGCCCACTCGGCGCTGTCCGGCGAGGAATCACAGGCGGCCGACACCACCGGCCCGGTCGAGTTTCACGGGGCTCACCAGGCAGGCATCGTCACGCCCGCCCAGGACCGGCTGCACTTCGCCACCTTCGACGTGACCGCCACCAAGCGGGACGCCGTTGTCTCGTTGCTGAAGGAGTGGACCGCGGCCGCCGCGCTGATGACGGCCGGCCGCGACATCGGCCAGTACGGCGCGGTGAACGGTCCGGGCGAGGCGCCTCCGGAGGACACCGGCGAGGCGGTCGGTCTGCCACCGGCGCGGCTCACTCTCACCATCGGGTTCGGCCCGAGCTTCCTCGTCGATGCCAAAGGCAACGACCGGTTCGGGCTGAAATCCCGGCGTCCGCCGGCCCTGGTCGACCTGCCGCATTTCATCGGCGACAACCTCGATCCGAACCGCAGCGGCGGCGATATCGCAGTACAGGCTTGCTCCGACGACCCGCAGGTCGCGGTGCACGCGATCCGCAACCTGGCCCGGATCGGGTTCGGGACGACGGTGGTCCGGTACTCGCAGCTCGGCTTCGGCCGGACGTCGTCGACCTCGCGCGCGCAGACGACGCCGCGGAACCTCTTCGGCTTCAAGGACGGCACGAACAACCTGAAGCTGGAGGACACCGCGAAGCTCGAAGAGCAGTTGTGGGTGCAGCCGGAGGACGGCCCGGACTGGATGGTCGGCGGTTCCTACCTGGTCTCCCGGCGGATCCGGATGACGATCGAGATCTGGGACCGGACCTCGCTCGGCGAGCAGGAGCAGATCATCGGCCGCGGCAAGGGCACCGGCGCTCCACTGGGCAAGGCTGACGAGTTCGACCCGATCGACTTCACCGCCAAGAACGCCGATGGCGAGCCGAAGCTGGCAATGGACTCGCACGTCCGGCTGGCGCATCCCCAGTTCAACAAGGGCGCTGAGTTGCTCCGGCGCGGCTACAACTTCGTGGACGGATCGGACGGGCTGGGGCGCCTCGATGCCGGGCTGTTCTTCCTTGCCTACCAGCGGGATCCGCGCAAGCAGTTCATCCCGATCCAGCAGCAGCTGGCCCGCACGGACACGATGAACGAGTACATCCGCCACGTGGGTTCCGGCATCTTCGCCTGTCCCGCTGGCGTCCCCGCCGGCTCCTTCTGGGGCGAGAAACTCTTCGCCTAGGAGCCGGTACTACGTTTCGCGCCCGCCCGGGTGGTTCCCGAGCGGGCGCGACGTACGTAGTACCGGCTGTTACTTGACAGCGCCGGCGGTCACTCCGGCGACGAAGTGGCGCTGAGCCAGCAGGAAGCCGATCACGACGGGGATGCTGACTACCAGAGCGGCGGCCATGATCTGGTTCCAGTAGACGTTGGTCTGGGTCGAGTACTGCCGCAACCCGACTGACAACGTCCGGTTGGCCTCTGTGGTCATCACCGAGGCGAACAGCACTTCTCCCCAGGCTGTCATGAACGAGTAGATCGCCACTGCGATCACGCCGGGGCGAGCCGCGGGCAACACGACTCGCCACAGTGCGCCCATCGGTCCGCAGCCGTCCACCAAGGCAGCCTCGTCCAGCTCGCGCGGGATGCTGTCGAAGTACCCGGCCAGCATCCAGATCGAGAACGGCAGGCTGAAGGTCAGGTAGGTGATGATCAGCCCGAGCCGCGTACCGACGAGTTGCAATCCCGTGGAGTTGTTGATGTTCACGAAGATCAGGAACAACGGCAGCAGGAACAGCACACCCGGGAACATCTGCGTCGACAGCACCGTGGTGGTGAACACGGTCCGGCCGCGGAACCGGAACCGCGAGACCGCGAAGGCGGCCAGGATCGCGATCACCACCGAGAAGACCGTCGCCGCCACCGAGACGATCGTGCTGTTGACGAAGTACCGGGCCAGCGGCACCGTCCGCCACATGTCCACGAACGGTTCGGTGGTGAGGTTCGTCGGCCACCAGGTGAACGCGCCCTGGACGTCGCTCAGCGGCTTCAGCGACGACGTCATCATCACGTAGAGCGGGACCAGCACGAACAGGCCGAGCACGATCAGGACGACGGCCCGGTAAACCTTGAAGCCCTTGGTGTCACGCACGGCGGGACCTCCTGCCGGTGATGAGGAGATAGGCGCCGGTGACGATCATCAGGAAGATCAACAGCAGCACGGACATCGCGGCACCCGATCCGAAGTTCCAGGTCAGGAACGACGCGTTGTAGATGTGGAACGTGATCAGGTCACCCGCGGGCGGTTGCGCAGTACCGAAGAGCACGTACGGGGTGTTGAAGTCGCTGAACGTCCACAGGAACAGGACCAGTACGAGCACCAGGTTGACCGGCCGCAACGACGGCAGGGTGATGTTGCGCCACTGCCGCACGGATCCGGCGCCGTCGACCGACGCGGCCTCGTAGACGTCCCGGGGAATGCTCTGCAGCCCGGCCATCAAGGTCAGGAAGGCGAACGGCCAGAGCCGCCAGACCGCGACCGTGATCAGCGAGGTCAGCGCGTTGCCGCCGATCAGCCAGAACGGCCGGTCCGACGCCAGGCCGAGGTTGTCGACCAGGATGTGGTTCACCACCCCGGTATCGCGTTGCAGCATGAAGTTCCAGGTCAGGATCCCGGCGTACGCCGGTAACGCGTACGGCACCAGGAACAACGTCCGTACGATGCTCCGCCCCTTGAAAGGTGGTTGCAGCGCGACCGCGGCGGCCATCCCGAGTCCCCAGGAGACCGTCACGGTGATCAGCGAGAACGCGACCGTGACGCCGAAGGACTTCAGCAGTCCCTGGCCGACGGCGTTGTCGAAGTCGAGCGCCACCCGGTAGTTGTTCAGGCCGGCCCACGGAGCCGCCGACCAGTTGGCGATGAAGAACTTCGTCAGCTTCACGAAGCTCATCCAGATCCCGACGAACATCGGGATGATGTGGATCAGCAGTTCCAGCAGCACGGCCGGGGCGAGCAGCAGGTAGGGCAGTTTCCGGCTCAAGCCGGGGCGGTAGTCCGGGCCGCGCCGCTTCTTCGCCGGCTGATCGGGCTCGGCGGCGGCTGGGGCTTCGGGTGTGGCGACGGACATGAATCGCCTCCTGTCCGTGAATCGCAGGGTCGACGGCTACGAGGGTGGCCCGGACTGCTCGTCCGGGCCACCTGTCGCGTGTCAGCCGCCCGCGGCGACCTGGTCCTCGGCAGTCTTCAGTGCCGACTTGACGTCATCGGCAGTGACCGTGCCACCGGTCGCGATCTTGGCGAACAGGCTGTTCATCGCCTTGCCGACGGTGCTCTCGAACTGGTCCTCGGCCGGCACCAGCGGCAGCGGCTTGGACTTGGTGTTGTAGATGTCCTGGAACGTCGCCGCCTCGGTCGCGTCCGTGGTGAAGACCGGCTTGGCGTCCTTCAGGACCGGCAGCGAGGAGAACGGCTTGCCCAGCGTGGTCTGGGTGGTCGCGTCCGTCATGTACTTGACGAACTTCAGCGCCGCGTCCTGGTTCTTGGTGTTCTTGAAGATCGACAGGTTGATCCCGGCCACGTGGCTGGCGACCGGCTGGCCGCCCTGCGGTGCGGGGAACGCGACCACGCCGTACTCGCCGGCCTTCATGCCGTTGGCAACGATCGAGGAGTCGGCGTTGTTCTGGTTGATCACCATCGCGACCTTCTTCGTCGCGAAGTCGTTGACCGACTTGGTGCCGTTGTCGTACTGCGCGTTCGACGGGTTCGCGACCTTGTCGGTCTGCATCAGGTCGAGGTAGCGCAGTACGCCCTGCACGTTGCCGTCACCGGTGAAGGTCGGCTTGCCCTCGGCATCGAACCAGTCGGCGCCGTTCTGCGCGGCGTTGATGAATGCGAAGTGCACGTTCTCGGTGTAGCTGCCGGCCGCGATCGCCATGCCCCACTGCTTCTTCGCCGGGTTGGTCAGCTTCTTCGCGGCCGCGACCATCTCTTCCCAGGTCTTCGGCGGCTGCAGACCGGCGGCGGCGAACATCGCCTTGTTGTAGTACAGGCCGTAGGCCAGTCCGTAGAGCGGCACGGAGGTCGGGTCGGTACCTTCCTTGCCGCCGGTCGCCAGGGCCGTCGGTACGAACTTGTCCTTCCCGCCGATCGCGTCCATCGCGCTGCCGTCGAACGGCAGGAACGCGTCGGTAGCCTGCAGCGACGCGGCCCAGGTGTTGCCGATGTTCACCACGTCCGGCGCCTGGCCGGAGGTGATCGCGGTCTGGATCCGGGTCTGCAGGTCGTTCCAGCCGATCACCTCGAGGTTGACCTTGACGCCGGTCTCCTGGGTGAACTTCTGCAGGACCGGGGTCAGGACCTGCTTGTCATTGTCCAGGCTGGTGCCCTGGTTGCTGGCCCAGTAGGTCAGGGTCGTGTCTCCACCACCGCCACCGCTGGAATCGTCGGAGCCGCCGTCACCGCAGGCGGCCAAGCTGATTCCCAGGGCGGACACCGCTACTGCGGCTACAAGCGAACGCAGTCTCACGTCGGACTCCCTCGTCCCATCGAGCCTCCGGCAGGGAGCGGAGGCGGGTCGGGCCCATAGTGGCCTAACCGGTTAAGTATGGGAACCCGAACCGGTTCAGTCGGGTCTTCTTCGTTACTGCTCCGTGACCTCGTACCCGTCCTGCTGCGGGTTACTCGCAGCTTCGCGCACGATCGCGCAAGGTCCGGTCTCGACCGCATTGCGACTTCAAGAGGATCCGTACTGCGGGGCGTGGTGTTGGGTGAAGGCGTTGGGCCCGAGGGTGTGGTTCGGGGGTGAGGGCGCGGGCTCGCGGGTGTGGGTGGGGCGGCGCCGGGGGATCAGGGGGCGGGGGCCGAGGAGGCTCGGGGGCGGAGGACGCCGAGTGGGGCTTCCAGGTGCAGGCCGGTTTCGCCGGCGGCGATCGAGAACAGCAGGTCCGCGGCCGCCCGGCCGCGCTCCATCGTCTGCTGGTCCACCGCAGTGATCCCCGGACTCGCCAGCTCACACAACGGCGAGTCATCCCACGCGACGATCGACAGTTCGCCCGGCACGGCCGTGCCCACTTCGGTCGCCACTCGCAACGCCGCGACCGCCATCAGATCATTGCCGAGGACAAGCGCCGTCGGACGGCTCTTCGCCGCCAGCACCCGCCGGGTGATCTCGGCGCCATCCTCGTACCGGTAGCTGCCCTCGAAATGCGTCACCCGGATCCCACGCCGCTTGGCGTGCTCCTGCAGCAGTCGCACCCGCAGTTGCTCATGCACGAAGGTGAACGGACCGCTCACGTGCGCGATGTCGCGATGGCCCAGCTCGGCCAGATGATCCAGCAGCAGCGTGACCGTCTGCTCCGGCGAACTGATCAACCGCCCGACCCCGTCCTCCGGCGCGTTCGAGCTGACCACGACACAGGGAACCCCGAGCTCTTTCAGCATCGGGATCCGCGGGTCGTCGTTGTGCTCGTCGAACAGGATGAACCCGTCGACGCGACCCTGCCGGCTCCAGCGCCGCAGTACGTCGAGATCCTCGCCCTGCTCACCCGTCAGCCGGAGCAGCAGGGAGGAGTCGACCTCGTTCAGGTACTGCTCGATGCCGACCAGCGTGCGCATGTAGAACGCCTCGGTGGAGATCAGCGCCGGGTCGCGGGCGATCACGATGCCGATCGTCCGGGTCCGGCTCGCGGACAACGCGACCGCGGCGGAGTTCGGGTGGAAGCCGAGTTCCTCGGCCAGGCTGAGGACCCGCTGCCGGGTCTCCGCGCTCACCCCGGACCGGCCGTTCAGCGCGTAGGAGACGGAGGCTTTGGAGATGTCCAGGCGGCGGGCGAGGTCGCTGATCGTGACCCGCTGACTCCGGCGGCCACCACTGCTCGCCGGACCGTCGGTGGCGGTCTCGTCGCCGTCCAGAGGTTCGGGTGTCGTCATCTGTCGCTCGCACCCCACATGGGCCGAACGTTAGCAGCGCTGTCCGCGGACCGGCCGCTCCGAGCGCTGGGTGGACTTTCTTGGATAGCGTTATCCAATGACCGCAGCAGACCCCGCCCGCCGCCTCGACTACCTCCCCTGGGAATACCGCGCCACCGCGTCCGCCGAAGAGCGGGCGGAGCAGGCGGAGCGGCGGCGACGGTTGGCGGAACTCGGCAAGACGGACCTTGCGGACGATGTCTTCGTAGCGTCGACCGCGGCGGTGTTCTGCGACGAACTGCGGATGGGGGAGCGGTCCTACATCGCCGCCCACGCGTACGTCACCGGCGAGATCCGGATCGGCGCGGACTCGACGATCAACCCGTTCGCGGTCGTCCGCGGTCGGATCACCATCGGCGACGGCGTCCGGATAGGCGCCCACGCCTCGCTGATCGCCTTCAATCACGGCACCGCCGCCACCGACCAGCCGATCTTCCGCCAGCCGCACACGTCCCTCGGCATCACCGTCAGCGACGACGTCTGGATCGGCTCGAACGCCGTAGTCCTCGACGGCATCACCATCGGCCCCCACAGCGTCATCGGCGCCGGCGCAGTGGTCACCAAGAACGTCGCCCCCTGGTCGGTAGTAGCCGGCAACCCAGCCCGCAAACTCCGCGACCGCCGAGATCCCCCCACTCGCAAGCCATCAGTCAATCTGTCTGACCAGGCTGGGGATTTTGCTGGGCGGGCGCGTGAGCAGGTTGATGATGTGTTGGAACGCTGTTTTGACGGCGACCGTTTCGTCGACCGCCCGGGACTCGACGCGGAGGGTGCGATCCGCCCGTGGTGCGACGCCATCGAGATCTCCGACCTGCTCCTCCACCACGCCCCGACCGGCCACACAACAGCAGACCTCGTACGCCGCCTCCGCGCCCGCCAGGATCCACAAACCGGCCTCGTGGCACCCGGCGATCTGTCAGACCGAGGCCTTGAGCAACCATCTGACACGACCGGCTTGTCCGTCCTCCACGGACCGGCCAGCTACCACATCCTCTGCGTCGGCTACGCGCTCCAGCTGCTCGATAGTTGCTTCGAGCACCCGATAATTCTCGACCATGATCCAGCCGCTCTCGAGCACCAGCTAGAGACTTTGCCCTGGGCAAGAAATGCCTGGACGTCTGGCGCCGGAATCGATGCCCTCGGCACCGCCGTCGCCCGAAACCTCAATGACTACAGGGATATCGGCCATGGACCTCTCTTCACCCTGATGGGCTGGCTGACAGCAAGAGCCGATCCCGAGACAGGCCTCTGGGGCAAGCCGCACCCCGACGACGGCTGGCTCCAGGTCGTCAACGGCTTCTACCGACTGACCCGCGGAACCTACGCCCAGTTCGGCCTCCCTCTCCCTTACCCAGAGGCCGCAGTGAAGACGGTGCTCGCCCACGCGCAGGATCGCGCAGTCTTCACCGGCAACGGTTACAACGCCTGCAACGTGCTCGACGTGATCCACCCGCTCTGGCTCGCCGGCCAGCAGACCGACTCCGGCCGCGCCGACGGACAACGCTGGGCTGAGGCGCAACTCTCGAAGATCCTGACGCACTGGGTCGACGGCCAAGGTTTCGCCTTCGCGCCCACCGGCGACGACGACCGCGCAGTACCAGGACTTCAAGGCACGGAGATGTGGCTCGCCATCATCTGGCTGCTAACCGACTACCTCGGCTTCTCCGACGTCCTCGCCTACCGCCCCCGCGGCGTCCACCGCCCAGAGCCGCTGGTACAGGTGCCGGTCGGCAAGTACCCACTGCCCTGAGGACCTCGGCGGGGGTCCACTAGCCTGAGCCGGTGGACCCCCGGACCAGACGGCTCGTCACTACTGTCGTACTACTGGCACTTGTCGCCATCGTGGTGATCTCAGCGATCGTCCGATGACGGTGGTCCGCTAAGCCCGCTAACGTTCTGCGGCATGAGCACCGGGCGATCGCCGTACTTGATGCGGGCAGGGCTGGTCCGCAACGTACGCACGGCCGAGCACCTGACCACCTTCGTGGTGTCGGGTGTAGCCACCGTGCTGATCACCAGGCTGATCCTCCGCCTCAGCGGCTACCCGCAGATCGGCGGCAAGGGGCTGCACATCGCGCACGTGCTCCCCGGCGGACTGCTGATGCTGCTGGCGATCATCCTGCTACTGGCCTACATCGGTCCGGTGGTCCGCCCGGCGGCCGCCTTGATCGGTGGTATCGGGTTCGGGCTGTTCATCGACGAGGTGGGCAAGTTCGTCACCTCGGACAACAACTACTTCTACCAACCCACCGCGGCGATCGTGTACGTCGTGTTCGTGGTGATCGTGCTCGCCTCCAGGTTCGTCACCAACCGACGGCCGATCGATCCGCGCGAGCAACTGGCGAACGTGGTGGACCAGGCCGTCGAGGGCATCGCGGGCGGGCTGACCCGGCGACGGCTCGCACAGGCCTCGGAGCAGCTTCGTCTGGTGCCGCCGGAGGTGGCCGGGAGGCCGGAGACCCGTGCATTGCTCGCTGCCTGCCCACCGGATGAGGTGGAGCTGGCCGCGCCGGTGGATGTCGCCTGGCAGGCTGTGCAGCGGGGATTCGACCGGCTGGCGACGCATCCGTTGGCGCCGCGCGTGGCGGTCGTAGTACTGGTGGTGCAGGCGCTTGGTGCGCCGGTGATCGCGGCTGGGATCCGGTTCGACAATGGGCGCCTGCTGACAGACCTCCCTGTGTTGGGGGTCGCGGCCGGGAGCTTGCTGTCGGCCACCTTCACCTTGCGGGGCTGGCTGCGGTTGCGGCGTGGTGACAGGGCCCGGGCGGTGCGTCTGTTCGAGCTTGCTGTCCTGGTGTCTCTGCTGGTGACGCAGGTCTTTCAGTTCGCCGGTACGCAGTTCGCGGCGGTGGGCGGGATGCTGCTGGACCTCGTACTGCTGGGGCTGCTCGGTGCTGAGGCTGACAGACTTCGGCGCGAAGCAACACAGGTCACCGCCGGCGCGACTGCTGCTGGGGCGCCGGAGATGAAGGGTCTGCCGCCTGATCCCG
>NZ_DASRXP010000744.1:0-8216 GCF_035687465.1 Kribbella sp. | reverse complement strand
ATGGGCGCTCGGGGCACACCCCCCGACCAACCACGCGACCCACTCGGCCAACAACCAACCCCACTCTCCACCCCACCACACCGGCGGAGCGATCCCCCACACCCATCGCAGGACTTGACCCGACCTACAGCCAGCTAGTCGTGGTGAGGTGAGTCAAGGGCGCCTTTGGCGTCGCCTTCGGCGATCGAACAAGTTCGACCCTTGACACACCTCACCACGACCAGGGAAGGACGCAGCTACGCCCGGAGCCGCTGAGAAGAACGGCCACAATTCAAGGATTCCCTCGAGGGGTGCCGCCCAAGGGATTCGTCGGGCAGGCTGCCCGGGTGGTTCGCCGGCTCCGCCGCGCGGGCGGTTCGCCGGGAGCGGGGCTGGGGATTCCCCTGGCCTGGCGACTGGTGCACCCCACCCCGGCGCAGGCCGTCGCGCTTGCGCCGGATCTGGACGGGGTTGACCACTGAGATTGTGGGTTGCCACCTGAGAATCTCGAGGGGCAACCCACAATCTCAGTGGTCAACCCCCCAAAATACGGCCCGGTCAGCGGCGATTGCCGGCGGGCGAGACCTCGCGCACCATCTAGCGGAACGCGCGCACCACCAGGCGGACCAGCCGGTGAACCGCCCGGTGAACCACCCGGCCGATAGCCGCCTGCTCGGCCGATACCGCCCTACAGACCGGCATCGGTCCAACGACCCGGCATCCACCCGGACGCGCCTACCGCCGATAGCGGGTTGTTGGACCGATAGTGCCCAGTAGACCGGTATCGGTCCCACAACCCGTTAGCCGGCGAGACCGCGCCACGGCTTGCGGCCCGGCCCCCACCGGGACCTACAGAACTCGCCGACCCCACCCGGGAAACCGGTTACTGGACAGGGTTCCGCGAGTTCTGTAGGTCCGGAGGGGGCCACTTCGGTAACCGGCGCCACCCGGGCCGACGGAATCAGCGGAAGCACCGAACATCCCGCACGAACCACCCGGGCGGACGGAATCCCCTGATGCAGCTCATACCTCTGCGCGGGATCCGCGTAGCTGCGTCCTTCCCTGGCCGAGGTGGTGGGTGTCAAGGGTCGAAACTTGTTTCGAGCCCGAAGGGCCGCGAAGCGCCCTTGACACCCACCACCTCGGCTAGCACCCTCACGCAGCGGAGACCGCGCAACCACACTGCCAATGCGCCGGTCGAACCACAGTCCCGAATGCGACGGGTTGGCCAGTTGGAAGGTTGCTTGTGTGGCTAGGTCAGGCGGCGACGGCGTTGCGGACGGTGGCGAGGGCGTTGCTCCAGGAGACGACCTGGTCGAGCATCGTGCCGACCTCCGCGACGTGGTAGTCGGCCGGGGTGAACTCGCTGTAGTTCTTGAAGTCCGTGATCAGCGAGAGGGCGACCTGGTTGCGCACGTCGGCGACCTTCAGTTCGCCCATCACCAGGCGCAGGTGCTCGACCGCGCGCGCACCGCCGACGGCGCCGTAGCTGACGAAGCCGGCCGCCTTGTTGTTCCACTCGGCGAAGAGGAAGTCGATCGCGTTCTTCAGCGCGCCGGAGGTGGAGTGGTTGTACTCCGGGGTGACGAAGACGAACCCGTCGAACGAGGCGATCTTCTCGGCCCAGGCGAGCGTGTGCGGCTGGGTGTACTGCCCGACCGACGGCGGGATCGCCTCGTCCAGGTGCGGCAGCTTGTAGTCGGCGATGTCGACCAGCTCGTACTCGGCGTCGCTGCGCTGCTTGGCGATGTCCAGCACCCATTTGGCCACGGCTTCACCGTTGCGGCCCGGCCGGGTGCTGCCGAGGATGATCGCGATCTTGGGCATGACAGATCCTTCACAGGAGAGGTGTCGTCATCAGTTTGGTGACGCATCACCAAAATTAGCAGAAGTAGATGACGTATCAACTAAGGGGGTCTCCAGCTCAGCAGCCCGGGGTGCCCGGCTCGCAGAGATCGCGGGCAGGCAGACCTGCCAGCACCCGGTCCAGTACGCCGGTCAGCAGGTCCTGCTCCTCGCGGTTCAGCCGGTCGAAGAAGTACGCCCGGACCGCGTCAACATGGTCCGGCGCGGCCGCCTCGATCGCCTTGCGGCCGAGCTCGGTCAGTTTGACCATCGAGCCGCGTGCGTCGGACGCGCACTCTTCCCGCGTCACCAGACCACGCTTCTCCATCCGGCTGACCTGATGGGACAACCGGCTGCGCTCCCAGCCGACCGCAGCACCCAGGTCGCGCGTACGCAGCAGCCCACACTCCGCGATGGAGAGTGGATGCAGCAAGGCGTAGTCCGCCCCGGACAGCCCGGAATTGCTGATCAGCCTGGCTTCCAGCACGCTGGTCAGCTCGCGGTGGACGTCACGATACGACTGCCACAGATGCTTCTCCCGCGCATCGAGCCACCGTGTCTCCGTCATGCACCCCATCGTACCGGCGTCTGTTGACATGTCACCGAGATTTGTCGCGCGGAGCCGGATAACTGCCCCGACGCTTGCGCGAAAGGCCCCTCAACGCGGCGGCGTCACGCCGGCGCGACGAGGGCTGAGCGCAGGGTCTGCAGGTAGAAGCTCTTCCAGTCGCCCGACGGCAGACCCGTTGCAGACCAAGGCAACGAGCGCTCCAAGGCGATCAGGTCGTGCATCGTCGCCCAGGTCTCGAGCGCTCCCCCACCGTCGGTGAGCAGGCCGACGACTCGGGTGATCGTGTCACTGCGGACCGACTCGTCGATGTCGAGCGCCGGCAGCGAATGGTCGAACAGCAAGGCATACGCCCCCGGATTGGCCAGCGCGAAACGCCGGTACGCCGCCGCGAGGCCGAGCGTCGCACTCCCCTCCACCGGCCGTGACCTCTCCAGTACTGCGAAGAGGCCGTCCGCCGCCTGCTGGTAAACCGCGTTCATCAGACCACCGCGGCTGCCGAACTTCGTGTAGACGCACATCGTCGACCGCCCAGCCGCCTCCACCACCCGGCGAACAGTCAGCCCCTCGATCCCGTCAGAGGAAAGCACTTCAGCAGCACCCGCCAGCAGCCGCTCCCGAATATCGGGCTGATCAGTCTTGCGCGCCATTCAAATTCCTTCCCCGCCCCACCGCCCCAGTCGGGATCCGTTCCCGAGGACACAACTGGGTCACGGCCCTTGCAGTCAGCGACCGTCGGCACCACTATAACAACCGTTATCCAAATAACGACTGTTATCGATGGAGGCGTGAGATGACGTTGTCGACGTTGTACCGAACGGCCGCAGTGGCAGGGCTGGCGAGTGCGCTCGTCCTGCTGGTCAACACCGCCAAACGGGCGGAGGTGATCCCGACCACCGCCGTCACCCAACTGGTCGCACCGCTGGCCCAGGTGCTGGCACTCGCCTTGGTGGTGGCGTTGTTCGCGCGGACAGGAAGGCGGAGTGGTTCGTTCGGCACCGTGGCGTTCGGGCTCAACTTCGCCGCGCTCGCGTTGCTGGTCGGGGTGGAGTTCGTCCTCAACCTCGTCTTCCCCCGCGTCGACGACGCCACAGTCGACGCACTGCGCGCCGGACCCCTCGGAGTCGCACTGACTGTGAGTTCGATCCTCTTCCTGCTCAGTACTGCGGTGTTCGCGGCCTCACTGTGGCGTCGCGAGGGACCACCGCGGCCGGCGTTGCTCCTGTATGCGGCTGGGGCAATCCCGGTCTCCCTGCGAACCGCCGTACCGGAGGCGGCTCTGCAGGTCGGGTTGTTGCTTCTTGCGGCCGCGATCTGCTGGTTGTCGCTATGGCTCTGGTCGACCTCGCGGGATCCGCTGCCGGCCTGATTCTTCAGGGGGTGCGGGACAAGGCGACGGCCAGGCCGACTGTGCCGGCCATCAGCAGGAGTTCGACTGAGGCCAGTCGCCAGAAGGCAGCGGGCTGCTCGGCAGCGAGGGCGGGCAAGGTGGATTTGCGATGCCACCAGCCGATGGTGACCAGCAGGGCGAAGGCGACGGCCTTGGCGAAGACGAGGGCGCCGTACCCGGTAGTCACCCAGGCGGTGATCAGGCCCCAGCCCTCGTGGTGACCACCCAGGTGGATCTCGGCGGTGAGCAGTCCGGTGACGCCGATCGAGATCGCGCAGATCAACGCCAGCTGGCTGAACTTCTCGACCGCCTTCCGCTCACGGGTGTAGCGCACCAAAGCCCCGAGACCGCCGATCCAGAAGGTGGCTGCGAACACGTGCACGACCAGCGAGGTCGTCGCGGAAAGAGACCAGAAGGTGGTCCGCTCGATCGCACCGTGGCCGGTCAGGAGCGGACCGGTCAGCGCAGCGGCTGTCAGGACCAGGGCGATCCGCGCAGTCGCCGCCGTCCGGCAGCCGCTGAGGACGACTGCGAGAACCGCAGTCAGCACAACAGCGACCGCCAAAGCCCTGACCTGGTTGAGCGAAGCGGCCTGGTTCGCTCGACTGGACAGCTGCGACAGCGGCACTCCGAGGATCACCGAGGCTGTGGTGAGGAGTCCACCGATGCTCGCGACTGCCCAGACGGCTGCGGCGATCGCGGCATCCTGGCAGGCCCGAAGCCCTTGTTTTCCGAGCTTCCCACCCGATTCCACCGGAAGGAAGATCGCCGCCGCGAGCACGGCACCTCCGCAGGCAATGGCAGCCACATCCGCCAGCAGGCGCAGTACCGGAACGGCCCAGGAGACGGGCATGCTCGCGCCGGTCAGACCGACGGGCAGCGGCTCCGGGGCGCCACCCGCTGCCAGCAGGGCGACCACCATCACGACGATGCCGGCGGCAACCACCCCCGGAGCGAGGTACCTCCTCATCAAGACTCGGACGACGGCCGGCGGCGGACGATCACGACCGCCAGCGCGACCACCACGAGCATCACCAGGACCATCGCGACGATCGTGACGACGTTCGAGTTGCCTTCGTCAGCGGGCGTACTGGTGGCCACGACCGGCCCGGCGGCGTGACCCGCGTGGGTGACGGTGAAGCTGCCGGTGGCGGTGATCGGGTGGCCGTCGGCCGAGACGATCCGAGCGTCGACCTGGTACTTGCCGGCCTCGATCATCGCTCCGACAGGCTGGGTGACTTTGTTGTCGATGACCTGGATCTCGCCGGTGGACACGTTGTTCCCGCTCGGCGACTTGACCTGGACCTCGGCCCCCGTGCTGCCGACCGGTTCGTTGAAGGTGAGCACCACCTCGGTCGGCGGCGCTGCCATCGTCGACCCGTCGGCGGGGGTCATGGAATCGAGCTTGGCGTGCGCCGCCGCCACCCCGGTGCTGAGCACCAGCGTGAGCAGCGACGCCACGACTACAGCGGCTAGCCGACGCACGACTACGGGTTCATCTTTCGGGGCCGCAGGGCGAGGCCGAGCGCGGCCAGACCGAGCAGCAGTCCGACCCCGCCGAGCACCCGGGCCAGCGTGTCGGAGCCGCCTTCGTCGCCCTCGTCGGTGCTGGCGGCAACCGGGGTGATCGCCGTGGTCAGCTTGAGCGCGGGAGCGGGGTGCTCGGGCTCCTCGGCGCCTTCCTTGGCGATCTCCTCCCACTTCACCACCTCTCCGTCACCGTAGGTCTGAACGGCCGGGAAGCTCAGCGAGTCCACGCCTTCGGGCAGTCGCCCGACGGACAGCGCGAACTCGTCGAAGCTGCCCACCGGAACGCCACCCGCGGTCGCGGTCCAGGTCACGGAGGTGATGGCCTCGGACAAGGTGACGTCGCCGACTTTGACCGGCGAGGCCAGTTTCTCGGTGGTCTTGACCGCTGTCCAGCCGTCCTTCACCTGCGCGCGGACGCTGGCGAACGGGCGGTCCTTGGGCAGCGACACGACAAGCTTGGTGGTGGCAGCGGTGTCGGATTCGGTCGGCACCCGGAAGATCAGTTTGGCGTAACCGCCGGGCTTGGCGTCCGGCGATGACACCGAGACGTGGGCGGAGGCCGAGTTGACGGCTCCGACCATGATGAACGCGGAGGCCGCGGCGATCGCGGCAGCGCGCAGTACGAGTTTCTTGGACATGTCTGGGGACCCTTTCGCGGGAACACGGGTTGCACCCGGCCCGCGGGCAGGCAGGCCGGTCAGGAAGACGTTGTGAGAACCCGTACTGCGGGGGGCCCGCGCCGCGAGACGCTGGAGGTCAGCCACCGCTGGGTGAGATGCGGGTGCTCCGGTACCCCGGACACCGCGCGGGCGACTGCTGGTACCGGAATCACGGCGGCCGGGAGTTGCGGAACCAGGCGCGCCAGGATCCGTAGTACCCGCTGGGCCCATTGGTTGGTGTGGTCGATCAGGACCACGCCGAGCAGGAGGACGAACAGGTGGGCCGCCGTCATGGTCAGAGCGCCGGTGAGTCCCTCGTGCAGCTGGGACGGCTGCTCGGTTGCCATCGGCATCGGCATCGACATGCCGTGAGCGTGACTGTGATCCATCACAGCGGGTGCCGCGGACTGATGCGTCGCGTCCAGCGTGAGGTGGACTGCGAGCTGGACGCCGGCCAGAACGGCCACGGAGAGCAAGCGTCGCCCGGCCAGGTGCTCGCCGATCAGCCAGCAGGCCGCGGCGAGGGCGAGGAGTTCCGGAACCACCGACAGAGCGACAGCTCCACCGGCCAGCACATGGCCGATCACCGCGACCGCGACGCTCAGCGTCACGACTGCGGAGGTCGCGTTGGTCTCGGCACGCAAAACCAGGTCACCTTCGTCATCTGGGGCGGTGTCAGCGTGACCGTTGGGCGGGTCCGCTGCAGAACCCCATCGTTCCACAGCATCTACGCTCAGGGGACCGGCTAGTGTTTTGCGATGAAGGTCGTCACCGCGTCGCCGAAGGCGGAGGTTTCCTCCACGTGGGCGAAATGACCGCTGTCGGGGAAGACCACCAGCTCGGAGCCCGGGATCCCGTCGTGCAACTGGCGGGCCCACTTCTCCCCGCAGATGAAGTCGGCCTCGCCGACCAGGATCAGGGCAGGGACTGAGATCTCACCGAGCCGGTCCCGGACATCCCAGAGCGCCGGCTGGCGGTTGACGTCGAGGGTGAGGTCGATCGACTGCTCCCACTCCAGCAGCCGGTCCCTGGTCGCCGGGTAGTCCTTGAAGTAGACGGGCAGCAGCCGGCCGAGGTTGTCGAGGTGGCGCGCCTTGTCCGGCGGCAGGCCGTCGTCCCCGTTCCAGGCCGCGACGACCTGCTCGGCCAGGGGATCACCCGGATGGCGTACGGCGTACTCGTCGACCAGGCGACTGGCTTCTTCGTGCAGCTCGGGGCCGTTGAACGCCATCCCGTCGTACACGATGATCCCGGCCAGGTGTTCGGGGTGATCCAGGGCGAGCTGCAGGGCGACGAATCCGCCGTGTGAGTGGCCGAGGAGGAATGCCTTCTCGACTCCGAGGTGCTGGATCAGCTGGTCGGCGAAGTACGCGTACTTCTCCACGCTGTAGTCGCCGTCGGGCAGCAGCGCGGAGTTCCCCGTGCCCACCGGTTCGACGTACACGAGAGTCAGGTGCTTCTCCAGTTCGGGCAGCCGCAGGTACTCGTAGTGGATGCCGGGCCCGCCGGGGTGCACCAAGCAGACCGGCCCGCTGCCCGCCACGTGGTAGGCGATCTTCACTCCGTCGACACTGAGCTCCATGCCGACCAGTTTGCCTGAAGTGCCCAACCGATCCGGCATGATGGCGGAATGGTTTCGGGCGTACCGGTTCTGGAAGTCGGCGGGAGTCATGTGACGGCGGCGGTGGTTTCGGCTGACTGGCGGGTGGATCCGGTGCACCGGACGAAGCTCGACTCACAGACCTCGGCGGGCGAGATCCTGACGCAGCTGGCGCAGGCGGCGGATCAGTTGCCGCTGGCAAACGGTCTGGTGGTGGCGTTGCCGGGGCCGTTCGACTACGGGACCGGCGTCGCCTGGTATCGCGGGAACAAGAAGTTCGAAGCGCTCTACGGGCAGGACGTGGGCAAGAGCTTGCGGGAACTGCTGCAGCTGGATCGCATTCTGTTCGTGAACGACGCGGAGGCGTTCGCGGTCGGCGAGTGGACCACGGGCACGCTGCAAGGCCTGGAGCGCTGCGTCGGCGTCACCATCGGCACAGGCATCGGTACTGCGTTCCTGCTCGGCGGCAAGGTGGTCCGTCAAGGCGACACCGTGCCGCCGGGCGGCGAGCTCTACCGAACGTCGTACCGGGACCGACCGGTCGAAGACTGGATCTCCTCCCGAGCCATCCTCCAGACGTACTTCGACTCGGCCGGCGCCGGGACGGCCGGTGGCCGGGAGGTCGGCGGCCAGGTGATCGGGGTT
>NZ_DASRXP010000743.1:0-17624 GCF_035687465.1 Kribbella sp. | reverse complement strand
AGTTCGTTCAGCCGGGCTTCGTGCTTGCGCCACTCGTACGCCGTACGCCAGTGCTCGGCTAGCTCCTTCACCCGGCTGAGAGGGATCCCGTAGTCCCAGCCGGCGCCGGCCAACTCGTCGGGCCACCTGGTTCTGCTGAGGCGGTCGACGAGATCGTCGAGGTCGGCCTGCGGGATGTCGATCGTGAACGGCTCGATCATGTCCAGCTCCTTTGTTGGTGTGACCAACGATAGCTGACAATTGTTGGTAACACCAACGATAAAGTAGACAGGTAGAACTGGACAGTTTGGACTGAAGTTTTACCGTGGAGGAGTGGAGATCTCCGAGTCCGCGGTACAGGCCGCCGGCGACGTCCGCGTCGTCATCGGGCGGCTGCGCCGGCGGTTGCGGGAGTTGGCGGAGACGGAGGGTCTGACGCCGTCGCAGCAGTCGGTGGTGAGCAGGCTCGACAAGCAGGGCGCGGCATCGGCCAGCGACCTCGCGGCCGCCGAGCGTGTCCGTCCGCAGTCGATGGCTGCCACGGTCGCGGTCCTGATGGAGCTTGGCTTCGTCGAGCGGACACCCGACCCCGAAGATGGCCGCCGGCAACTGATCTCTCTGACCGCGGCGGGGCGGAAACGCCTTCAGGGCGATCGGCAAGCCCGGCAGGAGTGGCTCGCAAAGGCCTTGCAGGACAAGTGCACCGAGGCGCAGCGGCAGACCATCATCGAGGCACTCGCCTTGCTGGATGCAGTGACCCAGCCGTGAGCGGTACCGGCAGTTCTGGAGACTCCCTGAGCCGGATCGGCTCATCACAACCCACCTGAAAGGCAACCCCTCGTGGCACTCACCACTCTGGATCCGAAAACCGCACTCGTCGTCATCGACCTGCAGAACGCCGTCGTCGCCCTGCCGGGTACCCCGCTGTCCACCGCCGAGGTGGTCGCCAGGTCGGTCGAACTGGCCGACGCCTTCCGCAAGCAGCACCTCCCGGTGGTCCTGGTCAGGGTCGACACGACCGCCGACGACAGCCTTCCGGGTCGGACCGAGCTCATCCGGCCGGCAGGCGGCCCGCCGCCCGAAGGTGCGACCCAGATCGTCGCCGAACTGGCGGGACACCCCGAAGACATCGTGGTGGTCAAGCGGAACTGGGGCGCCTTCTATGGCACCGATCTCGACCTTCACCTGCGCCGCCGCGGCATCACCCAGGTCGTCTTCACCGGGGTCGCCACCAGTATCGGCGTGGAGTCGTCGGCTCGCGCTGCCTACGAACACGGCTACAACGTCACGCTGGCAACGGACGCGATGACAGACCTGAACGCGGAAGCCCACAAGAACAGCCTCGAGTGGATCTTCCCGCGCCTCGGTGAATCCGGCACCACGGCCGAAGTACTGGAGTTGCTGGCCAAGACCCACGCCTGAAACGCGACGATGGCGCCGCTCCACGAAGGAACGGCGCCACCGGTTGCGAGAAGGTCAGTCCCAGCTGAGGCCGCCGCCGGACTGGTACTCGATCACGCGGGACTCGAAGAAGTTCTTCTCCTTCTTCAGGTCCATCATTTCCGACATCCAGCCGAACGGGTTGCGGGTCTCGCCGAAGATCGGCGCGATCCCGATCTGCTCCGCGCGCCGGTCGGTGACGAAGTGCATGTACTGCTCGCACAGTTCGGCGGTCAGGCCGAGCATGCCGTTCGGCATCGTCGCGCGGCCGTAGGCGACCTCGAGCTCACACGCCTCGGTCAGCATCTGCCGCACCTCGGCCTGGAACGCCTCGGTCCACAGGTGCGGGTTCTCCAGTTTGATCTGGTTGATGCAGTCGATCCCGAAGTTCAGGTGGATCGACTCGTCGCGCAGGATGTACTGGTACTGCTCGGCGATCCCGACCATCTTGTTCCGCCGGCCGAGCGACAGGATCTGCGCGAACCCGGTGTAGAACCACATCCCCTCGAAGACCACGTAGAACGCGATCAGGTCCCGCAGGAAGTCCGTGTCCGACTCCGGCGTACCGGTCTTGAAGTCCGGGTCCTCCAGGTGCTGGGTGTACTTGAGCGCCCAGGCGTCCTTGTCGGAGATGGACGGCACCTCGCGGTACATGTTGAACAGCTCGCCCTCGTCCAGGCCGAGCGAAGTACAGATGTACTGGAAGGTGTGCGTGTGCACGGCCTCCTCGAACGCCTGGCGCAGCAGGTACTGCCGGCACTCGGGGTTGGTGAGCTGCCGGTAGACCGCGAGCACGATGTTGTTCGCGACCAGGGACTCCGCGGTCGCGAAGAAGCCGAGGTTGCGCTTGAGCATCATCCGCTCGTCCTCGGTCAGGCCGTCCTTACTCTTCCATAAAGCGATGTCGGCCTGCATCGAGACCTCGGTCGGCATCCAGTGGTTGTTGCATCCGGCAAGGTACTTGTCCCAGGCCCACTGGTACTTCAGCGGCAGCAGTTGGTTCACGTCGGCGCGGGCGTTGATCATCGCCTTGTCGGCGACCTCGATCCGGGACGCGCCGACGGCGATCGAACCGAGTCCGGTCACGTTGCTGGTCGTTGTCACTGGCAAGCCTCGCAGTCAGGGTCGTCGATCAGGCAGACGGCAGGTGCGTCCAGCAGCGAATCGTCCATCAGTACTTCGGGAGCCGGCGCCGGGGGAGTCGCCGGTACTGCGGTCGCAGTGACCGGTGATGCCACTGGAGCGGCCGCAGCAGGAGCAACCGGTACTGCGTTGAGCCTGCCGTCCGTCCCTTGCAGGGTCGACTTCTCCACATGCGTGGCCGACTGCGAGCGCAGGTAGTACGTGGTCTTGAGCCCGTACCGCCAGGCCGACCTGTACAGCTCGTCCAGCGCTTTGCCGGACGGAGCGGACATGTAGAGGTTGAGCGACTGGGCCTGGTCGAGCCACTTCTGCCGACGCGACGCGGCCTTGACCAGCCAGAGCGGGTCCATCTCGAACGCGGTCGCGTAGAGCTCCTGCAGGTCGGCCGGTACGCGGTCGATCTGGGACAGGATCCCGTCGTGGTACTTGAGATCCGACACCATCACCTGGTCCCACAGCCCGCGCGCCTTGAGGTCGGCGACGAGGTACGGGTTGGCGACGGTGAACTCACCGGACATGTTCGACTTCACGAACAGGTTGCGGTAGATCGGCTCGATCGACTGGCTCACGCCGCAGATGTTGGAGATCGTCGCGGTCGGCGCGATCGCCAGCACGTTGGAGTTGCGCATGCCGTCCCGCAGGACCTTGCCGCGCAGCGCGTCCCAGTCGAGTTGCTTGCCGGTGTCAACGGTCAGGTCGCCGCCCCGCGCAGTACGGAGGAGTTCGAGTGAGTCGATCGGCAGGATGCCCTGGCTCCACAGCGATCCGGGGTACGTCCGGTAGGTGCCGCGCTCGGCGGCCAGGTCGCTCGACGCCTCGATCGCGTGGTAGCTGATCTGCTCCATCGAGCTGTCGGCGAACTCGACCGCGGCGTCGGAGCTGTAGGGGATGCGCAGCGCGAACAGCGCGTCGGCGAAGCCCATCAGGCCGAGGCCGACCGGGCGGTGCCGCTGGTTCGCGCGCTCCGACTCCGGCGTGGTGTAGAAGTTCACATCGATGACGTTGTCGAGCATCCGGACGGCGGTCTTCACCGTGTCCCGGATCAGTTCATTGTCCAGACCGTCGGAGGTTAGGTGCGCGACCAGGTTGACCGAACCGAGGTTGCAGACCGCGGTCTCGTCGACCGTGGTGTTCAGGGTGATCTCGGTGCACAGGTTCGACGAGTGGACCACGCCGTCGTGCTGCTGCGGCGAGCGCAGGTTGCACGCGTCCTTGAAGGTGATCCACGGGTGGCCGGTCTCGAAGAGCACGGTCAGCATCCGGCGCCACAGGTCGACCGCCTTGACCCGGCGGAACACCCTGATCTCGCCACGGTCGGCGGCCTGCTCGTAGTTCTCGTACGCCGTCGCGAAGGCCGCGCCGTACAGGTCGTGCAGGTCCGGGACCTCGTCGGGGGAGAAGAGGGTCCAGTCGCCGCCGGCCTCGACCCGCTGCAGGAACAGGTCGGGCACCCAGTTGGCCGTGTTCATGTCGTGCGTCCGGCGGCGCTCGTCACCGGTGTTCTTGCGCAGGTCGAGGAACTCCTCGATGTCCATGTGCCAGGTCTCGAGGTACGCGCAGACCGCACCCTTGCGCTTGCCGCCGTTGTGCGCCAGCCCGGCGGTGGTCATGTAGGACTCCTCGACCTCGACCTCTAGGTCGTGTACGACCGGCACTGCCGAGATCGCGCGGACCTCGCGCACGCGAGAGAAGACCATGCCTTGGTGCGCGATCCAGTTGAATTTCTGGATCGGCGTGGCGTCGACGAGGTCGGCAATTCCCGGCACGGCGGGAATACGGAGATCGAATGCGTGGACGGGTTTGGAGAAGGTGATCTGGGATCCGTCTGAGCGCTGGCCGACGTGATGACCTTCCCGTACGCGGTACTGCCCTGCGACGGGAACTCCGAGCCGGAGCAGCTGGTACCGCAAGCCGTCGGCGAGTCGTCGTGAAGTAGTCGTGAAGTAGATCTCCTTACCCCGTGACACCCCGCCGTCCGTTTCCAGAAGGCCGCGGATGAGCGCATGTGTCTGGGCGCGGGGCAGATGCGCGAATCGACGGGCGATGTGTTTCTGCCGTTGTTCGTCGTAGAGGTCCTCGTCGGCGAACGGAAGTGTCGGCTCGCCGGCACCGGTGATACGTCCTGTCAATGGATCTCTTCTGGCACCACGCCCTGACGCCCAGTGGACTTGCCTGTAGGTGTCACCGCGCCCGTTCTCCCAATAGTGGATTCCCCGCGCGGTCAGGTAGTCGCGCACGAACGCCAGGTGTGTGTCGTGCTGGGGGTTGCCCGACACCCCCCACTGGCTGCCTTTCTTCGATAGGTGCCCGTCGCCGAGAAGGATGCCGTACAGGCGCGCATCGTCATCGGTGAGGTCCTGAACCGGAACGATCTCCTTCGGGATGACCTGGCCGACATAGTCGCCCTTGCTGAGCATCCCGGCCTCGACCCAGCCTGCCTGGACCTTCCCCTTCGCGATCCACTCGAGTGTGCGCTCGTTGTCCTGCTCCAGTGGTACGCCTTGCATTGCGTAGAAAGGATGACCCGAGGTGACCGTGAGCGGCTCGATCGAATGTTTCACGTTGACCTCCACCATGGGGCCGTCCTGGTCATACGTGAATGTCTTCGTGACCTCGCGATAGCGCCCGCTCGCGCCCAGCACCAGATCGCCCACCCTGATGTCGCGGATTGCCGTTGCGCCGGCCGCGGCGTAGACGAGAGTTTCCGGTGCAAAGCATTGATTCACCGCGACGGCGGTGTCGTTGGCGATCTTGAGGAACGGCACGACGCCCTGGGACTCGCCGTTGGTCCCGCGGATCTTCGCGCCGATGCCGCGGACCGGGGTCCAGTCGTTGCCGAGGCCACCGGAGTACTTGGCGAGCAGCGCGTTGTTGCGGATCCCGGCGAAGATGCCGGACAGATCGTCCTCGACGGTGGTGAGGAAGCACGAGGACAGCTGCGGTCGCGTCGTACCGGAGTTGAACAGGGTCGGTGTCGACGACATGAACCGGAACGAACTGAGCAGTTCGTAGAACTCGATCGCGCGGTCCTCGCGGTTCTTTTCCTTCAGCGCGATCCCCATCGCGACCCGCAAGAAGAACGCCTGGGGAAGCTCGAAGCGCACCTTGTCGATGTGCAGCAGGTAGCGGTCGTACAGCGTCTGCAGGCCGAGGAACGCGAAGTCCAGGTCCCGCTCGGGCTTGATCGCGGCCGCGAGCCTGGCCAGGTCGAAGGTGGCCAGCTCGGGGTCGAGCAGACCGGCCTCGATCCCGACCTCGATGTAGCGCGGGAAGTAGTCGACGTACGCCGAAGCCATGTCGGCCTGGCTCGCCTGGCGCGGCTCACCGTGGACCCGGCCGAGCGTCTCCCGCCGGATCTGGTCCAGCAGCAGCCGGGACGCGGCGAAGCTGTACTGCGGCTCCGTCTCGACGTAGCCGCGGGCTGCCATCACGAGGGCGAGCTCGACCTCGTGCTGGGCGATGCCGTCGTAGCAGGAACCGAGGGTCTCGTTGAGGATCAGCTCGGCCTCGACGGAGTCGAGGCCCGCCGCTGCCTCGGCGACGATGATGCGGAGCCGGTCGATGTCCAGCGGAGCAGTGCTGCCGTCGGCCGCGCGGACCGTGAGGACCGGCCGGGTGCTGAGTTCTGCCGCGTTCTCGGGCGTCCGGGCCTTGGTGCGCTCCTCGCGGTAGAGCACGTACGCCCGGGCGACCTGGTGCTCGCCGGCCCGCATCAGGGCCAGCTCGACCTGGTCCTGGATGTCCTCGACCTGGACGCTGCGCCGCGCATCGCGGCGGCTGGTCAGTGCCTCGACGACGCGGGTGGTCAGGTCGGCGACCAGGTCACGGACCCGATGGCTGCTGCCCGCCTCGGTGCCCTCGACGGCCAGGAAGGCCTTGCTCAGGGCGACCGAGATCTTGGTCGCGTCGAACGCGGTGCTGCTGCCGTCACGCCGTACGACGGTCAGCTGGTTCGGTGCCGACAGGCCGGGCTGGCCGGTGGTCGGCTGGCCTGTGGTCGGCTGGGATGGCGAAACGATGGTCACAAGCGCTCTCTCCACGCGAGTCTTCGACGACCGGGACCGGGGAGCGAGCGCACGACGGGACGCGCAGTACTGGGCCGTGGCGGTGGTGCACGCACACCGGACCGAGCTGCTGCTGTCACGCCCTGCGACCCACCCGCGAGGTCTCGGACAACGCGTGCCGGCGGCACGCGCGCTGGTGGCAGGTATTCGGACTCGCGGAGGGTCTCCGCTCACCGCTGCGGGGCAGCTCCGGATTCCCACCGGATTCCCCTCTTGCCTCCGAGTGACCACATCTTGTGGTGTGAGCCACTCAGAACCACCAGTGGTAGTGACTCTAGATCCCACCTCCGACATTTTGTGAACCGACGCGCCGGGTGTCGCGGATCTTGTTCCGGCCGGCTGAGCCGGTCAGGCGGCCAGCGCATGGAGGTCCTGGAGCGTCATGATCTCGGAGCCGTGGTGGATGAGTTCGCGGTTGAGTCGGAGGACGACATGACCGAACGGCTCGGCCGCGTCGAGCTCTGTGGCCTGGCTCAGGCCGACCGTCATCACCTGCTCCTCGTCGAGCTCCGCGATCGATTGTTGCCAGGTATCCACCCAGTGCGTGAGCCAGGCGACCGCGTCCCGCGCGTTGCCGTGCAGGGTGATGTCCGCCCGTCCCTGGTTGCTGCCGCCGAAGGTCCACTCCCAGCGCTCGAAGAACGTCTCGGTGAGGTGGGCGATCAGCCAGGCGATCGTGCGCGGTCCCCGGTGATCCGGCTCGTCCGGCCACTGCGCGACCCATTCACCCGAGCCGATTGAGCGGAACCGCCCGGCGTACTGCCGGCGCACAACGGTCAGCGCCTCGCTGCTCGGGCGCCAGAAGTACTCCTCGTCCGTCAGTGCGGCGAGCCGGCCCGACAGCACCATCCAGCTGAAGCCGAGCTGACCCCGCACCATCGCCATCGCGGACGGCCGCTGCAGGATGTCCCAGTCGAACGGCTCCGGCATCACAGTTCCTCACACTCCCCGATTTTGGTCCAGCTCTCGAACGTATGTTCGAATTGTTCATCGCCGGGAGGAGCAAAGTCAATCGGCTCAGCGTGTTGGTCGCGGCGCTGACGGTACTGGTCTGCTAGGAGGTTCGATCTGGGTATCTGCTGCTGGGCTGGCGAAACGGCGTTCCAGCAAGGTGAAGGCGTCGATCAGTTCGGGTGCCTCGTAGACGCGGTTGCGGCGGCCGTCCGTGACCTCTCGGAGCACGCCCACCGCGGTCAGTCGGGCGAGGGCCTGATTGGCGGCCTGCTGTGACCTGTCGATGAGCCCGGCCGCGGCGCCGAGGGTGAGCACCGGTGCCGCCGGCAAGGTCTCGATCAGCAGGTCGACGGCTGATCCCGCGCGTACGGGAGCGGCGCGTTCCCGCCAAGCTGCCTTGAGGTCTGCCGTGGTCCGTTCGAAGCGAGCCGCCTCGGCCGTCGCATGGCTGCACGCCGTCGCGAACAAGAGGAGCCACTCGTTCGCGGCACCGCGAGCTCGTGCGTTCGTCGCCTTGCCGGTGTGCCTGAAGGCGGTGAGCGCTTCGACGTACTGCGTGGCCTGGGTCGCGAGTGACAGTGAGACCGGCGGGATGGATCGCTCCATCAGTCCGTCGGCCCGCAGGATCAGGTGGATCAGCGCCCGCCCGGTCCGGCCGTTGCCGTCGGCAAAGGGATGGATGGTCTCGAACTGCGCGTGCGCGATCCCGGTCTTCGCCAGCACGGGAAGGGGGGATTCCCGGACGAACGCCATCAGGTCCTCGAGCAGTTCGGGCACCAGTTGGGCCGGCGGCGGGACGTAGTACGCCTCGGCGGGGGAGCGGCCGCCGATCCAGTTCTGCAGGTAGCGCACCTCGCCGCCGAACTCCGGATTCGGCGAGTGCGCCATCAACCGCCGATGCGCCTCCAGCAGGTGCTCGACCTGGAGTTTGTCCCCGATCCGGACGGACTCCGAGACCCAGGTCATCGCATCGACCGCGCCGAGAACCTCTTCGGCCGTGACGTCGTGGTGGCGCGAGTTGTCCCGCAGTGCCTCGGCCTTCAGCAACCGCCGGGCGCCCACGACCAGACCCTCGATCTGCGACGACCCGACCGCTTCGGCTCGCAGCAGCAACCGGGCCAGCGCTTCGCTGTTCGTGAGCACGGTCGCCGTCGCGTCGAAGCGGGCCAGGTCGCCGGCCGCATCCTCCAGCGCCGCCTGCACCTCCGTGCTCAGGTCGAACTCGCGGCCCACCAGCGGATCCGGGAAGTACAACTCGTACGACCCGCCCAGCCGTTCGGCCCGGGTGAACCCGTCAGGGTGCCCCGGCCACCGATGCAGTTCGACGCGAGCCATGACTCCGAGTATCGCTTATTCAAGGTTAATGAACAACCGTGAACAAGAAGACGGGGTGCCACTGGCGACCAGTGGCACCCCGTCGACCGGAATCAGGCCCAGGGGTCGAACGGGATCCCGCCCGGCTTGGAGGCGTTGAGGAGGTTACGGAAGCGGTCGTCCTTGTCAGTGATCTTGATCGTCGCGGAGCCGAAGTCGGCGTTCATCAGGGTGTCCCGCAACGAGGTGCTCGGCCAGCCGTTCCAGTCGACCAGCGGGGGGTAGCGCCAGTTGTGGTAGTGGTTTTCCGGCGGCTCGTCGTTGCTGTTGGCGAGCCGGAAGAAGTGCGTGCTCGCGCCGTCCTTGTGGTAGACGGCCTTCGGGTGCGTACCGTCGAAGCGCACCTGTGAGCGGGGGTACGTCACCTGGCTGGCGTGCTGTGTCGTGGTCACATAGTCGACCTGGTTGGCCGCCTGGTTGACCCACGAGATGACGTGTTCGAAGTCGTGCCGGTGACCGCCGAGACCGCTGCCGGCCACGGCCTGGTCCTTCTCGAAGTAGCTGGCGTAGACGACCGCGCACCACCCGTTGTTGCATTTCGAGCGGGCGTAGGTGTTGGTGTTGTCGAGGTCGGACTGGTCCCGGCAACTGCCGTTGACGGCGCCGGTCGTGTTCAGTCCGGGGTTGAGGGTGCCGTCCGCGCCGATCGCGGGGGTGGCGTAGCACCCGTCGCCGTCGTAGTCGTAGGCGGGCGAGAAGGTCTGCTCGAGGCCGCCGGCGTTCTGCGGCAGCGAGGGCGGCGGGGCCGCGTACGCCGCGGCCGCGGAGGTGACCATCAGCGCGGCGGTGCCGAGCACCACCCCGATCAAACGGCGTCGGCGGGTCTTCTTCGGGGGTTCTTGGGCAGGCTGATTTCTCATGTTCGCTCTCTCGTTGGGGGCGGACACCGACGCGACTGTCCACGTCGATGCAGAGCGACATCGAGGATGCCATCAGAAAGGCACAGAGGTACACACGTCAGATGGACATAAATCAACGCCGGATGAAACGGGTCAGCTCGCAGCCACCGGAAGCCAGATCGGGTTGCTCCAGGCGCGACCGCCGGTCGAATCGACCACGGTCACCCGGAGGTAGGCGCTCGCCCGGAACATGTCCAGTGGCAGCGAGCACTCGGTGAGCCCGTCGCCGGCCTGCACTTCCTTGCCAGGAACGCAGCCCGTGACGAGCACTCTGGCGACCGGCGAGCAGCGGATCGTGATCCTGCCGTCTTCGAGACGGATGTCCTGGATCTCAGGCCCGGTACTGGCGTAGTAGTGCCCAGCCTTGAGAGCGGCAAGCAGTGCGTCGGGGTCCAAGGACTCAGCGCGCACCTGCACCCAAGCTGCGCAACCCGGTGGATCCTGCGGCTGGAAGTGGGCATCGTCGGCCGCATAGGCGCCGAGCCGGTGTCCTCGGCCCAGCAGGAGATCGCACAGATGCCAACTGTCGCCCCGGTCCTCCCACGCCGACAGGGCGTTGTAAACCTCGACGGCGTGCGCGGCGTCCAGACTCTCCGCATCGGCAAGCGTCAGCAGAGATGCCGAGGGGTGTGCCATCCCGATGAACGCCCCCGCGGCGCGAGCCCGCCGGGCCAGCTCCGGCCCAGACTCGGTGGGGCTCGGTGGCGGGAAACCAAGCGGCAGCCCGAGCGCGATGATGTGCCACTCACTCGAGAACTCGGTCCGCGGTGCGTGCAACTCAGCACCCAAAAGCGTGGTGAACCCCGAGCTCCGCAAGGCCCGCGTATCAGTCAACGGGAACCCGTACTTCGCCCTGAAGTGATCGGTGACAGCCACAAAGTCATAGCCAGCCTCCTGGTAAATCCCGCACAGCTCCTCCGGCGACAACGCCCCGTCCGACAGGTTGGAGTGCGCATGCAGATTCCCCCGCCAGAACCGCCCCGGCAGGCCAAACGGCAGTTCAGGCATGGCAGTCGTCCTCAGCTGATGGCGGGGGAGAGGAGGTTCTCGCAGAGTTCGGCAAGTTGGAGGCGGAGGGGATGGGCTCGGTCGGCGAAGGTTCGTTGGGCTTCGGCGTAGGTCGCTTTGCCGGACGGCGTTTCGATTTCGACTGGTTCGTAGCCCAGGTTGGTGAAGTCGTACGGGGAGGCGCGCATGTCGAGGGTGCGGATGTCGCGGGCCAGTTCGAAGCAGTCCAGGACCAGGGAGCTGGGGGTGAAGGGCATCAACTTGCCGGCCCATTTGTAGAGGTCCATGTTGGCGTGGAGGCAGCCGCCTTGTTCCAGGGCCGGCTGGGCCTCACGGGTGGGTTGGAGAAGGTTCAGGGGGCGGGCCGGTTCGGTGAAGAAGCGGAAGGCGTCGAAGTGGGAGCAGGCGATCTTGTGCGACTCGACGACGCGGTCGGTGCCCTCCGCGCCCAGACGGAGCGGCCAGGCGTCGTGGCGGATCTCCTCGCCGCGGTAGACCATCGCCCATTCGTGCAGGCCGAAGCAGCCGAACTGGGGCCGGCGGTTGGCGGTTGCCGTCAGCAACTGTTGGATCCAGGCGATCGAGTCCGCGCGACGCGAGATCTCCGCGGGATCCAGTTGCGCCGCGCCCTCGCAGTACAGGTATCCGCGCTTTCCCTTGTACTGCGGGGCGCGCAGCAGGTGGATCCCCGGGCCCGGGTGCCACGTGCGGAGCTGGTTCGGGCGGGTCGGGTAGTAGGTGAAGAGGAAGTCCTCGACCGGGTGTGGTTCGCGGCGTCGTTTGCGGTCCAAGTGGTCGGCCAGCAACGAGTCGACCCGGGCCACATGAGCTGCCTGCAAAGGCTCCCAGTCAGTGGGCTCGAGTGCAACCGCGGACAGAGGTGTTCTGTTCATAGGTCCAGGGCGAACGCGTACAGGTCGTTGCCGGGGAAGGGGGACCAGTCGCGTTCGGGGATGCGGGTGAAGCCGAGGCGCTCGTAGATGCGGTGGGCGGCGGCCATGTTCCAGGCGCTGCACATGACGATCCGGCTGAATCCCAGATCCAGGCTGCGTTGCATGCAGTGCAAGGTGAGTGCGGTGCCGATGCCGAGACCGCGGGCCTTGGCGGAGACGCCGAGCATCCGGAACTCGCCTTCGCCGTCCTTGCCGATCTCGGCGTAGACGGAGCCCGGAGTACAGAACGTGACCGTGCCGAGCAGGTTCGCGCCGTCGGCCGCGACCCAGAGTTCGGCCTTGGCGGCCCGGTCGGCGGCGTCGAGCAACCTCAGTCTGTAGTCGGAGCCCTCGGCCAAGAACCCGTCTGCCTGGTACGCCTCAACGGTGAGCCGGCCGACCTCGTCGTACTCGTCGGGCCGGGCCAGGCGGATGTCAGTCGTCACCATGTAACTGTCTCACCTGGGCACGGCGGTAGGCTCGTGGCCGTTGTTCATCCCCACCCTGACCCACCCTGACCCACACTGACCCACGCTGAGCAAAGGCCCTGTTGTGCGCATCGCCAGATTCTCCGTCGACGACGAGCCGAAGTACGGCGTCGTCGAGACCGACGACCCCGAGGGGCTCGTCGGCACTGTCGCCGTCCTCGACTCGGACCCGCTGTACCGGCCCGTCCAGTTCACCGGCGAACAGTTGCAACTGGCGGACGTCCGGCTGCTGGCCCCGGTGATCCCGCGCAGCAAGGTGGTGGGCGTCGGGCGGAACTACCAGGCCCACGCCGAGGAGCTCGGCAACGAGGTGCAGGCCGAGCCGCTGATCTTCCTGAAGCCGAACACCTCGGTGATCGGGCCGCGCGACGGCATCGTCTACCCGGAGCAGACCAACAACCTGCACTTCGAGGGCGAGCTGGCGATCGTGATCGGCCGGATCTGCCGCGATCTGCCGAAGGAGCGCGTGCACGAGGTCATCTTCGGGTACACCGTGGCGAACGACGTGACCGCGCGGGACCTGCAGAAGACCGACGGGCAGTGGGCCCGGGCCAAGGGGTACGACACGTTCTGCCCGCTGGGCCCGTGGATCAGCACCGAGCTCGACGTCTCCGACGTCCGGGTGACCACCACGCTGAACGGCGAGCCGAAGCAGGACGGGCGGACCTCGCAGTTCATCTTCGACATCCCCGAGGTGCTGGCCTACATCACCTCTTTCACCACGCTGCTGCCCGGCGACGTGGTGCTCACCGGCACCCCCGCGGGGGTCGGCCCGATGCTGCCCGGCGACGAGGTCAAGATCAGCATCGAAGGACTCGGAACTCTGACGAACAAGGTGATCGTGCGTGACTGACAAGCCTGCCCCGACCGACGACGACGTTCTCGGCGGCTTGGAGCCGAGCCAGGTCCGCGTGCGCTTCCCACCGTCGCCCACCGGGCTGCTGACTGTCGGCAACATCCGCAGCGCGCTGTTCAACTGGGCCTTCGCCCGGCACTACGGCGGCAAGCTGGTCCTCCGGATCGAGGACACCGACAAGGCCCGCAACACCCCTGAGGCGCTGCAGTACACGCTCGACTCGCTCCGCTGGCTCGGCCTGAACTGGGACGAAGGCCCCGAGGTCGGCGGCGAGTTCGGCCCGTACCTGCAGTCCGAGCGGATGGACATCTACGCGGACGTCGTGGCGAAGCTCCTCGCGGCGGGCAAGGCGTACCACTGCTACTGCTCGCAGGAGGAGCTCGACCAGCGCCGCGAAGCAGCCCGTACCGCGGGTCAGCACAGCGGGTACGACGGGCACTGCCGCTCGCTCACCCCCGAGCAGGTGCAGGCGTACATCGACGAGGGGCGGCGTCCCGTCGTCCGGCTGCGGATGCCGGACCGGCCGATCACCTTCCACGACCTGGTCCGCGGCGAGATCACCTTCCTGCCCGAGAACCTGGGCGACTACGTGCTGGTGCGGGCGAACGGCTACCCGCTCTACCCGCTGGTGAACCCGGTCGACGACGCGCTGATGGAGGTCACCCACGTCCTGCGTGGCGAGGACCTGCTGTCCTCGACGCCGCGGCAGATCGCGCTGTATGAGGCGCTCGCGGAGATCGGCATCGGCTCGGGCAAAACGCCGCGGTTCGGCCACCTGCCGTTCGTGATGGGCGAGGGCAACAAGCGGCTGTCCAAGCGCGACGCGGGCTCCGGTCTCGGTGAGTACCTGGAGCGTGGCTTCCTGCCCGAGGGGTTGCTGAACTATCTGGCCCTGCTCGGCTGGTCGATCGCGGACGACCGCGACGTGTTCACCATGGACGAGATGGTGAAGGCGTTCGACATCCGCAAGGTGAACTCCAACTCGGCCCGGTTCGACCCGAAGAAGTGCGAGGCGATCAACGCGTCGCACATGCGGTTGCTCCCGCCGGACGAGTTCGCCAGTCGTGTGGTCCCGTTCCTGGCGAAGGCGGGCGTGCTGCCGGCCGAGCCGTCGGACGAGCAGCTCGCCGTACTGCGCGCCGCGGTGCCGTTGGTGCAGGAGCGGATGAACACGCTGTCGGAATCCGTCGAGATGCTCGACTTCCTGTTCGTCGACGAGGCTGCGTTCCGGGTGGACCCGGATGCGGCCGCGAAGGTATTGACCGGCGACGCCGGCGCAGTACTGGAGGCGGCGTCGAAGGCGCTGGCCGCGGTGGGCGAGTGGAAGACCGACGCGATCGAGCAGGCGTTGCGCGCCTCGCTGATCGAAGGACTCGGACTGAAGCCGAAGAACGCGTTCGGCCCGGTCCGGGTGGCGATCTCCGGCCGCCGGATCTCGCCGCCGCTGTTCGAGTCGCTGGAACTGCTCGGCCGGGAGCGCTCGCTCCGCCGGCTGGAGCAGGCCCGCGCCCTGCTTCCGGCGGACTGACCCGATGCCGTACGACGTGACGCCGCGGCCCGGGTCGACCGCGGACAAAGGCGATGCTGGTCCGCAGCCGTACCACCGGTTGCTGCGGAACCCGGTCACCGCGGGCTGGACGGTGCTCCTCGGAGCCCTGACCATCCTGGTCGGGTGGATGTTCGCCGGCGTGGTGATCCTGAGCATCCAGGCCGCGATCCGGAAGGACCCGGAGGGCACGGTCTCCTGGCTCGGCCTGCTCGCGACGAACCTGTCGCTGATCGTGCTGATCCCGCTGTGCATGGTGGTGGCGACGAGGGTCAACCACCAGACGCCGGGCCTGCTGTCGTCGGTCACGGGCCGGCTGCGGTGGCGGCCGCTGGCGTGGTTCGGCCTCGCTGCGGTCGCGCTCGAACTGGTGATGCTCGGCGTGATCGACCTCGGTGGGGTGGACCTGCTCGGCGACGGCAGTGGTGGAGTGGCCAAGGACGCGGCGGCCGTCATCGCTGTGACGTTGCTGACGTCCACGTTCCAGGCCGCGGGCGAGGAGTACTTCTTCCGCGGGTACCTGCTGCAGGCGGTCGGTTCGATGGTGCGCGGCCCGGTGGTCGCGATCCTCATCACCACGGTGCTGTTCACGATGGCGCACCAGGTCTGGCCGTGGGAGAGCCCGGCGTTGTTCCTCGACCGGTTCGCGTTCGGTCTGGTGGCGGGCATTCTCGCGGTTCGTACCGGTGGGCTGGAGGCGCCGATCGCGGCGCACGCGGCGAACAACGTGGTGACGTTCATCTATGCCGCGCTGACGGACAGCGTGGGGGACAGCCTGGGTGCGTCGGACGCGCCATGGTCGCTCGTCATCGTCGATGTGGTGAAGTTCGCGGCGTTCGGAGTGATCGCGATTCTGATGGCCCGGCGGATGAAGCTGGCGACCACCTGCGACCTGCCGTTGGTGTCACTGCCGATGCCCGGCGGCGGTCCTGGCCGGAGACTGGTGTGACGGGAGTGACAGGCGTTGAGCGTGACCCCCGTTTTGGCATCCGGAGGGTGCTCGGGTAGGCTCAGCGGGCCAGGTTGTGAGGGCGGAAAACGAACTCACGATCGCAGTGAAATGCTTTGGGGTATGGGGTAATTGGCAGCCCGACTGGTTCTGGTCCAGTTAGTCTAGGTTCGAGTCCTAGTACCCCAGCGATTGGACCGTATCGCTGGAAGTTAGGTACAGTTCATCCTCGTTGCCCGGCTCTTCGGAGTCGGTCGACAACCCTCTGGCCCCGTTGTGTAGCGGCCTAGCACGCCGCCCTCTCAAGGCGGTAGCGCGGGTTCGAATCCCGTCGGGGCTACCAGAGAAATCGAAGGCCCGGACCTCACGGTCCGGGCCTTCGCTCTTTGTTCCCTCCAGCGGAGGTCAGTCCGCGACCACCGCCTTCAGGACGTCGACCTTGGCGGCGGATCTCGCCGGTCCGATGGCGGCCAGTACGCCGGCCACCGCAGCTGCCACCACATAGAGCGCCACCTGCAGGCCCGGGATCGAGATGGACTTGATGCCCTCGTCCGCCAGTGCCTGGGAGAGTGCGAGCCCCAACCCGATGCCCAGCGCGGCGCCGGACAGCGCACCGATCAGCGAGATCACCACGGACTCCCAGCGCACCATGGCCCTGACCTGAGCCCGCGTCATGCCGACTGCCCGGAGCAGGCCCAACTCGCGGGTTCGCTCGAAGACCGACAGCACCAGCGTGTTGACGATGCCCAGCAGGGCGATCAGGACCGCCAGCAACAGCATCACCGTGACGAAGGTGAGCAACTTGTCGATGAAGCCGCTGGCCTCCTTCTCGAAGCCCTTCCGATCGAGCACCTTCGCGTCAGGATGGCTGGCCAGCGCCGCGGTGATGTCGCGTTGCACGGTCGACCGGTCAGCGCCCGGCGTCAGCTTGACCAGGCCGGAAGCGGTCAACTGCTGTCCGGCGGCGGCCGTCTGGGCGGCGATGCTGATGATGAAGTTGTCGCCGATCCAGCCCTTGGTGTTGTAGATGCCGACGACCTTCAGATCGTGCTTGCCGGTTTCAGCGAACTCGCTCTTGATGACGGCGCCCAGCTTCCACCCGTGGGAGGTGGCCGCGGACTGCGAGACCACGACGCCGTTCGTACCGAGCGCCGTGATCGAGCCGGCCGACAGCCCGAGGTTCAGCCCCTCGGCGGCGGTCGCCGGGTCGACGGCGGAGTAACTCGAGTCCGACCCGTCGAAGCGGGCCTCGCCCCAACCGCTGGACGCCACCAGACCGACGCCCGGGACGGCCTTGACCGCGTTGATCACCTCGGGGCTGAAGCCCGGGGCCTGAGTGCTCGAAGGAGTCACGAACAGGTCGGCGTTGACCGAGTCCCCGATGACGTCACCGAACGAGGCCTTCAGCGAAGAGGCGAACACGCCCATGCTGACGACCAGCGTCAGGCCGACCATCAACGCGGCCGCTGTGGACGAGGTACGGCGGGGGTTGCGCATCGCGTTCTGCCGGGCCAGTTCGCCAGGCATGCCCCGCAGCCGAAGCGGCACGCCGATCAGCGAGGCGAGCGGACGGGCGGCTGCCGGCAGCAGCATCAGCACACCGACGATGATGGCCAGCAGGCTGGGGCCGAACAGTTTCATGGTCAAGTCGGCGTACAGGGTCGTGAACAGCCCGGCCAGACCGAGGCCGGTCACGATGCCACCGGCGATGATGCGCTTCCTGGTCGGGTTCCCGGAGCCCGGCACCGCCTCACGCAGAGCCTCCACCGGCAGCACCTTCGTGGCCCGGTACGCCGGGACGAGCGCCGCGACCACCGTGACCAGGGTTCCGACCAGGAGGGACACCACGATGGTGCGCGGCTCGACCTGCATCGACGTACTGGGCAGGCTGAAGCCGACCGCGTCCATCAGCAGGCTGAGGCCCTTGGCGACCAGGAGACCGAGACCGATACCCACCGCTGACGCGAGGGCGCCGAGCAGCAGCGCCTCGAC
>NZ_DASRXP010000742.1:0-6189 GCF_035687465.1 Kribbella sp. | reverse complement strand
CCTGACGCGCCGGATCGCGTGCGAGGTCAACGAATGGACGATGGTCCTCGACCTGGTCGCCGCCGGCGCCGGCATCGCCCTCGTCCCCAACGGCCTCACCATCACCACCTGGTCCGGCGCCGCCGGGACAACCGGGTCCGGCACCGCCCGGTCCGGCGCCGTCGGGAGTCGTACTGGGCTCGTTTTGATTCCGCTTACTGGGGTCGAGTTGATGCGGCGGGTTGACCTGGTTCTGCCTCGGGGGCATGCCGCTACTCCCGCGGCACGCCGGTTCCTGGAGTACGTCGTACCGGGGGAATGACGGAGTACGTTGCGAACTCAGGGCAACGAGGGCTTGACCGGGGGTGATGTCGATGGGCAGGATCACCCCGGAACGCGGGCTGACAACCTTGTCATCGGGGCCGCGTAACTCTCTGGCGAAAGGCCGTCGGCCGGACGCCGGTCTGCCGTGCAAGGAGCGCTGATGAATCTCCGCCGCCCCCTGGGGCTCGTCACGTCTCTCGGGCTTGTTGTGACAATGACTGCCATGACGTCAGCGAGCGCCGCCGTACCTACTGGGACCGAGGCCGTTGCCCAGCCCCCTGTGACCCAGCCGGCCGTGGCCGGGTCCTCCTTCTTCACTTCGTTCGAACCAGGCCAGCCGCAACCCGGGTACACCGACGCGGTCGAGACCGGACCGGACGGCAAGCCCCGCGCCGACGGTGTGGAGGGACCGACGCCGACCGGGATCGGCGGCAGCGAGATGGACAAGGTCACCAAGGTCGAGGCGAACGGCGAGAACACCGGAGGCGGTGAGATCGCGTCGAACGTGGCCGACGGCGACAAGTTCACCAAGTGGCTCGTGTTCGAGCCGACCGGCTGGCTGACCTACGAGACCTCGGCCGCGGTGACGATCCGCAAGTACGCGCTGACCTCCGCGAACGACGCCGACGGCCGGGACCCGAAGAACTGGACCGTGTCCGGCTCGAACGACGGGACCACCTGGACCACCCTGGACACCCGGACCGACGAGTCCTTCGAGACCCGGTTCCAGACCAAGGAATACAGCTTCACCAACGAAACGGCGTACAAGTTCTTCAAGCTCGACATCACCCAGAACCACGGCGAGGGGATCGTCCAGCTCGCCGACTGGTACATCTCCAACGGCGCGCCGCTGCCGCCCCCTGGCGAGACGGCTGAGTCGCGGCTCGACTCCGGCCCGACGAGCGCGTACAACGCCCGGGCACGGACCGGCTTCACCGGCGTGAAGTCCTTCCGGTACGCCGGGCACCAGACCGCCGAGGGCCGTGGTTACACCTGGAACAAGATCGTCGACGTGGATCTCACCATCGGCAAGGACACCAGGCTCGCGTACAAGATCTTCCCCGAGCACGTCGAGGGTGACCTGAGCTACCCGAGCACCTACGCGGCGGTGGACCTCGCCTTCAGCGACGGCACCTACCTGAGTGACCTGAAGGCCAAGGACTACCACGGCTTCAAGCTCAGCCCGCGTGGTCAGGGCGAGGCGAAGGGGTTGTCCACAAACCAGTGGAACAACATCGAGGCCGACCTCGGCAAGGTCGCCGCCGGCAAGACGGTGAAGCGCATCCTGGTCGCGTACGACAAGCCGTCGGGTCCCGCGGACTTCCGCGGCTGGATCGACGACATCCGGATCAGCAAGGCGACCAACCCGGATGCCGCCGCGCAGAAGACGGCGAGCAAGCACCCGTCCGATCTCGCGATCACCACGCGCGGGACGAACTCCACCGGCGGATTCTCACGGGGCAACAACTTCCCGGCGACCGCAGTACCGCACGGCTTCAACTTCTGGACCCCGGTCACCAACGCGGGATCGACGTCCTGGCTGTACGACTACGCCAAGGGCAACAACGCGGAGAACAAGCCGGAGATCCAGGCGTTCTCGATCAGCCACGAGCCGAGCCCGTGGATGGGCGACCGGCAGACCTTCCAGGTGATGCCGTCCACCGCGGCCACTCCGACGGCGGACCGCGACGCCCGCGCCTGGGCGTTCAGTCACGACAACGAGACCGCCCTGCCGTACTACTACGGCGTCACCTTCGACAACGGCAACGCGGTCGAGCTGACCCCGACCGACCACGCCGCGATGCTGCGGTTCTCCTTCCCGGCGGGCAAGGCCTCGCTGGTCTTCGACAACACCAGCAACCTCGGCGGGCTCACGCTCGACCCGAAGACCGGCGTGGTGACCGGCTACAGCGACGTGAAGAGCGGGCTGTCCACAGGAGCCGGACGGCTCTTCGTGTACGGCGTGGTCGACCAGAAGGTGGTTGCCAGCGGCAAGCTCGCCAACGGCGGCGGCGCGAACGTGGGCGGCTACTTCTCCTTCGACCCGTCGGTGAAGCAGGTCCAGCTGCGGATGGCGACCTCGCTGATCGGCACCTCGCAGGCGAAGAAGAACCTGGAGCTCGAACTCGCGGCGGGCAGCAAGTTCGACAAGGTGAAGGACGCGGCCCAGCGCGCTTGGGACAACAGGCTGCGCACGATCGAGGTCGAGGGTGCGACGGCGGACCAGCTGACCACGCTCTACTCGAACCTGTACCGGCTGTTCCTCTACCCGAACAACGGCTCCGAGAACACCGGCACCGCGAAGAAGCCGGTGATCACGTACGCGTCCCCGGTGTCGCCCAAGGTCGGCACCGACACTCCGACCACCACTGGCTCGAAGCTGGTGGCCGGTCAGACGTATGTGAACAACGGGTTCTGGGACACGTATCGCACCGTCTGGCCGGCGTACAGCCTGTTCGCGCAGGACGAGGCCGCCGACCTGGTGAACGGATTCGTCCAGCAGTACAAGGACGGCGGCTGGATCTCCCGGTGGTCCTCACCGGGCTACGCGAACCTGATGGTCGGGACCAGCTCCGACGTGGCGTTCGCCGATGCCTATCTCAAGGGGATCAAGGGGATCGACGTCCAAGCGGCGTACGACGCGGCTCTGAAGAACGCCGCGGTCCGGCCACCGACCGAGAACGTCGGTCGCAAGGGCCTCGACCTGTCCGCCTTCAACGGCTACACGGCCAACACCACCGGTGAGGGCTTCAGTTGGTCGATGGACGGCTACATCAACGACTACGGCATCGCGAACCTGTCGAAGGCGCTGTACGACAAGGCGAAGAAGAACGACCCGCGCAAGCAGGAGTACCTGGACAACTACAACTACTACCTGAACCGGGCGCGCAACTACGTCACGCTGTTCGACCCGGCGCTGAACTTCTTCCAGGGCAAGGATCCGGCCGGGGTCTGGGGCAACTCCCCGACCACGTTCGACCCGCGCGACTGGGGTCACGACTACACCGAGACCAACGCGTGGAACATGGCGTTCTCGGTCCCGCAGGACGGCGCCGGCCTGGCTGCCCTGTACGGCGGTCGCGACGGCCTGGCGAAGAAGCTCGACGAGTTCTTCAGTACTCCGGAGGACGCCACCCACACCGGTGGCTACGGCGGCACGATCCACGAGATGCTCGAGGCCCGGGACGTCCGGATGGGGCAGTACGGGCACAGCAACCAGCCGTCGCACCACATCGCCTACATGTACGACTTCGCCGGTCAGCCGTCGAAGACCCAGGAGAAGGTCCGCGAGGTGCTGGACCGGTTGTACCTGGGTTCGGAGATCGGCCAGGGCTACCCCGGCGACGAGGACAACGGCGAGATGTCCGCGTGGTACCTGTTCAGCATGCTCGGGTTCTACCCCCTGCAGGTGGGATCTCCGACGTACGCGATCGGTGCCCCGCTGTTCACCAAGGCGACGGTGAATCTGCCGGGCGGCAAGAAGCTGGTGGTCAGCGCGCCGAAGAACAGCGCGAAGAACCTGTACGTCAAGGGCGTCAAGATCAACGGCAAGAAGTGGAGCTCGACCGCACTGCCCCACGACCTGATCGCGAATGGCGGCAAGATCGAGTTCGACATGACCGACAAGCCGTCGAGCTGGGGTACGGGCCGCAACGACGCTCCGCCGTCGATCACGAAGCCGGGCGAGGACCCGATGACGTGGCGCGATTCGACCGAGGATGAAGGCGCTGTCACGGCTGCCGGCGGGGTGGACGTCGCCGCGCTGACCGACAACGACTCGAAGAAGCAGGTGACGCTGACTGGGGCGACTCCGACCGTCACGGTCGCGCTGCAGCAGGGTCGCCCGGTCACGATGTACAGCCTGACCAGCGGAACCACCGGTACTGCGCCCTCGGCGTGGGTGCTGGAGGGTTCGAACGACGGGACCACCTGGGCGACTGTGGACAAACGCAGCGGACAGTCGTGGGCGTTCACGTCGTACACCAGGTCGTTCAGTGTCGCCTCGCCGAAGGCGTACACGCAGTACCGGCTGGTGATGACTCCGGCGGCCGGGTCCGACGGGGTGACGCTGGCCGAACTCGAGCTGCTCGGCACCCTGAAGGGCGTCGAGGCCGGCGTCCACCCGAGCGACCAGCGGGTGGCGGAGACCAAGCCGAGTCCGACGCCGTCACAGTCGATCGACCGCAACTTCGGCTGAGCAGAAAAGATATCCGGCGGAACCTGCCCCTGAAAGGTTCCGCCGGAGGTCTGCTCGTTCGAACAGATAAGGGAGGGGTGGCGACCCCGCCCGGCCGGCCACCCCTACCACCCGTACTGACGACCGGGCCGCCGGGAAGGTTGCCCCGAGCCAAATCTGTCCACATGCTGGACTTTCCGGCGTGGTCAGCCGGTCCAGCGGCCGGTGAAGAAGGCGGCGGCCCAGATGGCTGCGAGGGGTATCGCGACCGCGAGGTAGAGGCGGCCGAGCCAGGGTTTTCGGCTCATCAGCACGGCGAGGCCGATCCAGAGCGGCCACCACAGCAGGGTGGCGCGGGTCAGCGAGTAGACCCAGTACGACGTGACGAAGGCGGCGATCGTGCTCCCCACCCAGGCGGCCTCGCCCCAGGAGCGGCGCCAGAGCAACCACACCAGCAGCGCGAGTCCGATGAACAGGGCAACCAGTTCGGCCCGGAACATCCAGGTCCAGTCGGTCCGGTCGGCCGGGAAGTGGCCCTTGGTCGCCGCTTCGAAAGTGTGCACGATGGAGGTCCACGGCCAGGTGAACTCGCGCGCCCAGCCCTTCTCCTGCGCCGCCTGCCAGGCGAACCAGGAGCCGTGGATCTGCTTCAGGTACGCCATGAAGCCGAGCACCGGCACGGCCGGCAGCACCAGCCACGGCAGCGACAGCCAGTCCCGCTTCTTCGAGGTGACGAACTCGACCACCAGCGCGAAGGCGAGGAAGATCCCCGACACCCGCACGGTCGACGCCAGCGCGACGAAGATCGCCGCCCGGGCCCAGCGCCCCTGCCGCGCGGCGAGCCAGCCGGGGAACGCGAACGCGCAGAACAACGCCTCCGTGTACGGCGCGGCCAGGAACACCCCGACCGGCGCGGAGAACCACATCAGCGCCGCGTTCGGCCCCAGATTCCGCAGCTCCGGAAACTCGTACTGCGCCAGCCGGGCCAGCGCGACCCCGGCGAAGGCACTGGCGATCAGGGACACCAGCACGCCGCCGGCGACGTACCCGATCCCGGTCCAGCTCGCGACGCGCATCAGGATCGGCAGTCCCGGGAAGAACGCCGCCAGCGGTGCCCCGGAGGGCTCGCCGTTGTTGTACCCGAACTCCGCGATCGCCTTGAAGTGCCACACGTCCCACTGCAGCCAGGCATGCCAGATGTTGGGGTAGTCGGTCCCCCGGTTGAACAGCAGCGGCGCCGAGATCGACAGGACGAAGATCCCGATCCGACTGACCAGCCACCACCCGAGCGTCTCCCGGGCCATCAGGTCCGGCATCAATCGCCGGAGCCCACCGGCCGTCCCCGTACGAGCCCTCCTGGCCCGCCTCGGCCGCTCTCCCGCCGTCCGCTCAAACACGAACAGCGCCGCCCCGCTCCCACGTCAGGTTGAGAGGACGCGGAAACACCTGCCCGGGCGAATTCATGCCCCCATCGTGCCCCATCGCCCAGCACCCCTGTCGAATCGTATGGACCGCCCTGCGCACCTGGCCCTCAAAGCGCTGACGGCACCCCTCGGGATGCCGCCAGCGCTGATCATTGGTTATTCGGACTATTCGGGGTATCTGTTGGCCCAGTCGGAATAGTCGGCCAGGGAGGTTTCGGCGTCTTCGTCTTCGTCGGCTTCGAACTCGGTGACGACGGGCTCGTTGGCGAGGACGGGGGCGGGGTC
>NZ_DASRXP010000741.1:0-3903 GCF_035687465.1 Kribbella sp. | reverse complement strand
CGCCTGGGAGGTAGACGTTGTATGCGATGTCCTCGCCCAAGATCTTCGACCGGAAGCTCGCCGAGGTGATGGTCCCGGGCTCGGCCGCGGCGGGCCGAGCAGGACTGGCGGCGGGGAGCAGCAGGTTGGCGACGACGGCAGCCGCCGCGGCCGCTGCGAAGGGCAGGAACGATCTCATCACGGTCTCCAGGGCGTGGCGGAACCACTCGATGGAAGCCTTTGTAATCGGTTACGTAAACGATTACAAGATCTCGCCCGCAGTGCCTCCCGCGCTGCGGGAGGCACCAGGCGTTACTTGCCGGTGAAGGTCGGCTTCTCCTTGGCGACGAACGAGGCCACGGCGTTGCGGTGGTCCTCGGTGGCGCCGGTCAGCTGCATCTTGGTGGCCTCGAAGGCCAGTGCCTCGGCGAGCGTGTGGCTCGCGGAGTACGCGATGGACTGCCGCACCGAGCCGTAGGCCTGCGTCGGTCCGGCTGCCAGCTTGGCCGCCAGTTCGGCGGTCGCGCCGGCCAGGTCGCCGGCCGGGACGACGCTGGTCGCCAGGCCCAGCGTCAATGCCTCGTCGGCCGGGATCGTGCGGGGGAAGTAGAGCAGTTCGGTCGCCTTGGCCTGGCCGATCAGCCGGGGCAGGGTCCACGAGATCCCGGTGTCGCAGGACAATGCGATCCCGGTGAAGGCGAAGTTGAACCCAGCCGTGTCGGCGACGACCCGGAAGTCACAGGCGAACGCCATCGACGCACCCGCGCCGGCCGCCACGCCGTTGACCGAAGCGATCACCGGCTTCGGCATCTCGGCCAGCGCCAGGGCGATCGGCGCGTAGTGGTCCGGCACGGTGCTCCAGAGGGCGTCCGTGTCGTTCGCCGCGAGCAGGCCGATGTGCTCCTTCAGGTCCTGGCCGACACAGAACGCCCGCCCGGTCCCGGTCAGCACGACACACCGGACCTCGTCGTCCTCGGCCGCCTGCAGGACCGTGTCCCGCAATGCCACCTTCGTCGCCGTGTCGAGCGAATTCATCGCTTCCGGCCGGTTCAGGGTGATCGTGCCGACGCCCGCGGACACGTCGTACGCGACAGAGTCACTCATCGTTGCTGGCTCCCAACGCTCAGTCAAGGTGGTCAGTGAATGGTCAGGCAGTTGTCGACGAAACGCCCGGCCGCGTGGCCCAGTCGATTCGCGTGAAAATCGAAGAACGCAGCGGCCCGGGTGCCGGCCCAGTCGTCCGGCAGCAGCTCTGCCGGCAGGCCCGGGTCGACGAAGAGGAACTTGCGCCACTCATGCACCAGTTCGGACCGGACCGCGAACGCTTGCTCGTCGGTGACGTCGTCGCCGGCGCTCTCGGCCAGCGCCTTCGCCTCGTTCAGCCAGGCGTCGTACGCCGCGCCGAGCTCGTCCAGCTTCCACACCCGGCGGGCGAACTCGACCGCGTCCTCGTCGATCGGGGCCAGGAACCGGTCCGCGGCGATCCCTTCCAGGCCGAGGATCTGGTCCACCTCGGCGTCGTTGCGCAGCCCGACCCAGGCGCCGTCGGACAGCGGAGCCCAACCCAGGAAGGAAAGTTGGCTCGCGAGCTGCTCGCGGCGGCGCGCGTTCGGGACCTCGCGGAGGATGCCGAGATGCCAGTGCCGATCCCACTCGGCCGGATCGGCGCCCGGCTCGTCCCGGTCGCCGGGTCCACCGTCGGTCCGGTAGATCCGGGCGGCGGCGTCGTCGAGTCGGCGACGCGCCCGGGCCGTCAGCCCGTACCCTGGCTGGCCGTCGATCCGGACCGGCTCCAGCCAGCCCTGCCTCACCATCCGCGAGACGGCGGTGCGCACTGCCGGTGGATGCACCCCCAGAGGCGCGAGCAGGCGGACCAGGGCGGCCACCGGGGCCCGCGAACCACGCGCGCGCAGGTGGTCGCCGTACAGGTCGAAGAGGGCTGAACGGGCGTGCACGAGACCTGAGTCTGCCGTATGGTGCACGGCTCTGGCCCGCGATCGGGGATAATGGGTCGCGATACACACTGCGATACGCGCCGACGGCGCATCACCGCACGGCGCCGGCGACGGTCCCGCGCGGTGTCGTCGCTCAACACCGAAGAGGGCTGTGCCAATGAGGGAAGGGGTGCGCGCATGGCGGCGATGAAGCCGCGGACGGGCGATGGTCCGCTCGAGGTCACCAAGGAGGGCCGGGGGATCGTGATGCGGGTTCCGCTCGAGGGCGGCGGTCGGCTCGTCGTCGAGCTGAACGCCGATGAGGCGACCGAGTTGGGGAACGCGCTCAAAGCCGTTGTCGGCTGAAGAGATCCTCGCGGGGTGCTCCTTCCCGGCGCACCTGTGACATCTGCACGACCCCGGTGGGTGCCCTTTCCGGCACCGGCCGGGGTCGTTACGGTTAGCTGGACAGTCGACCAATTTGATCAAATAGTGAGGTCTTCCTAGTGGCTCGCCGCACCAGTAAGAGCGTCTTCCCCACCCTGCCTGCCGTCGCCTGGCAGCCCGGGCTCCCTGTTCACGGTTCCCCGACCTGGGTGATCGTGGTCGGCGAGGCCGGTCTGCCCGGTGCCGCGAAGGAGGCGGGTGAGCGGCTCAAAGTGGACCTCGACCGGCTGCTGGAGGCTCAGCGCGATGGCGGGTTCTCGACGTCGGCGGGTGCCACCGCGGCGTACCCGCTGCTGACCGGTGAGGTCGGCGAGGTGCTGCTGGTCGGCGCGGGTGACGGCTCCCCGGCGGACCTGCGACACGCCGGAGCGGCGATCGCCCGGTTCGGCCGCGGCAAGGACGAGCTCACCACGGTTGTTGCTGAAGGCATCGATGACGCGGGGCTGCAGGCGTTCGCCGAGGGGATCGTGCTCGGCGCCTTCACCTTCCACCGCAAGACCGTCGATCCGGGCAAGCCGGTGGTCGAGCGGATCACGCTCACCGACGGCTCCGACACCGACCGCGCCGCCGCGATCGAGCGCGGCCTGGTGATCGGGCGGACCGGCTGGCTGGCCCGGCAGTTCGCCACCACCCCCTCGAACGAGAAGGACCCCGCCTGGCTCGCCGCCCGTGCGACCGAGCTGGCCGCCGTCACCGGCCTCGAGGTGAAGGTCTGGGACGAGAAGGCGCTCGCCGCTGACGGGTTCGGCGGCATCCTCGCGGTCGGCCAGGGCTCCACCCGGCCGCCGCGGTTCATCCGCCTCGACTACACGCCCGACGGCGCCGGCAAGGACACGCCGTACGTCGTGCTCGTGGGCAAGGGGATCACGTACGACACCGGCGGGCTGTCGCTGAAGCCGCGCGAGGGCATGGTGTCGATGAAGCGTGACATGACCGGTGGTGGTTCCGTCATCGCGACGATGTCGGCGCTGCGCGAGCTCGGGGCGAAGATCCGGGTGACGGGACTGGTCTGCGCGGCGGAGAACATGCCGTCGGGCACGGCGTACCGGCCTGACGACGTGATCCGGCACTACGGCGGGCGGACCACGGAGGTCAAGAACACCGACGCTGAGGGGCGGCTGGTCCTCGCGGACGGGCTGGCCTACGCGGTGAGTGAACTGAAGCCGGACGTGCTCGTCGACATCGCCACGCTGACGGGCGCGATCAAGGTGTCGCTGGGCTCGATGCTCTACGGCGGCATGTTCTCGACCGACGACGCGCTGGCCGACAACCTGGCGGATGCGGGTGCGGCGGCGGGGGAGCGGTTGTGGCGGATGCCGTTGCCGGCGGAGTACGCGGAGCTGATCTCGACGCCGATCGCCGACTCGGTGAACAGCTCGAAGGGCCCGGGGTCGATCACCGCGGCGCTGTTCCTGAAGGCGTTCACGGGCGACCTGCCGTGGGCCCACCTCGACCTGTCCAGCATCGCCGAATCGCCCGCGGACGCCCTCGAATACACCCCCGGAGCCACCGGCGCCGGCGCCCGCCTCCTCACCACCTGGCT
>NZ_DASRXP010000740.1:0-3451 GCF_035687465.1 Kribbella sp. | reverse complement strand
TGGAGGTGCCCTGACATGTGCAGCACCTGCGGATGCTCCGGCGAAGGCAGCGGCACCAGGATCAGCCTGGTCCCGGATCATCACCACGAGCACGCCGATGATCACCAGCACGAAGCCGGACACGGTCATGGTCACGGGCACGGGTATCAGGCGGCGCCGACCGTCGAGGAGACCCGGACGATCCTGCTGGAGCAGGAGATCCTGGGCAAGAACGACGGTCTCGCCGCCACCACCAGGCATCGCCTGCAGGAGCGCGGGATCACCGCGGTCAACCTGATGAGCTCACCCGGCTCCGGCAAGACCACCCTGCTGGAAAGCACCGTCCGCGCGTACGCCGGCCGCCGCGAGACCCTGGTGATCGAAGGCGATCAGGAGACCTGGCTGGACGCCGAGCGGATCCGCGCGACCGGCAGCAAGGTGGTCCAGATCAACACCGGCGCCGGCTGCCACCTCGACGCCCAGATGCTCAGCTCCGGCCTCGCCGAGCTCGACCCGCCCGACAACTCCCTCGTCTTCGTGGAGAACGTCGGCAACCTGGTCTGCCCCGCGCTCTTCGACCTGGGCGAGTCCGCGCGCGTGGTGATCATCTCGGTCACCGAGGGCGCCGACAAACCGGCCAAGTACCCGTACATGTTCCGCACCGCCGACCTGGTCCTGCTGAACAAGATCGACCTGCTCCCGTACGTCGACTTCGACGTCTCGCTCTGCCTCGACCTGATCCACCAACTCAAGCCCGACGCCCAGATCCTCCAGGTCTCGGCCACCAAGGGCGACGGCCTGGCCGACTGGCACGCCTGGCTCAACGCCCTGTGACCAACGCCGTCTCCTGACGAGCCGGTTCGACAGTCCGACGGGTCGCGACGGCAAGGAAGACGCACGCGGCCAGCGAGAGCCAGACGTAAGCGTTGCCCGCGAGGTGCTGGAGGAAGGTCCAGTTGAGTTCCTGGTTGCCCCGGCGCGGCGGCCACCAGATCGGGGCGAGCATGAAGAGCCCGAACCAGCCGGCGCCCAGGATGATCCGCCACCGGCCATGAACGACGCCGACCAGGGAGATACCCAAGGGCAGGATCCAGACCCAGTGATGGCTCCACGAAACCGGTGAGCACAGCAGACCGATGAGGCCGCAGACCGAAACCGAGGCGAGCCGCTCGCCACGGAGCCAGAGGAGTCGGGTCAGGTAGAGACCGGCGAGGACTGTGGCGACCACGACGAGTTGCCAGACCCGGCCGCCGCCTTCGAGATCGCCCGTCACTCTGATCAGAAAGCCGTTCCAGGACTGGTTTCCGGAGTAGGCCAGGCCGCCGATGCGGCCGGTGTCCGAGACCAGGTGGGTCCAGTAGTCCAGCGCGGTCCGCGGTGCGATCACGAAGCCGATCGCCACCGTGCCGATGAACGCCACCGACGCGTGCAACAACGCCTTCCATTGCCGGGTGACGAGCAACAGTCCGAAGAAGACGAGTGGCGTCAGCTTGATCCCGGCGGCGATCCCGATCCAGATCCCCCGACGAGGATGCTTCGCGTCGAGTACGTCGTACAGGATGATCGCGCAGAGGACCAGGTTGATCTGGCCGTAGGACAGCGTCTCCCGGACCGGCTCGAGCAGCAACGAAGCAGCGACCAGGGCAACCAGTACTGCGAGGCGCGGGCTGGTGGGCAACCACCGCGCTGCCGACCACCGCAGGGACAGTCGCCAGATCGCGACCAGCGCGACGAGTGAGGCCGCGATCGAGGCGGAGTACGCGATCGGCCACGGCAGCAGCGCGGCCGGAATCATCACCAGGCCGCCGAACAGCGGATAGGTGAACGGCATCGAGATGTCCTGTAACCGCGCGCCGTAGAGGGTCGACGGATCGTCCAGGATCGCCGAGCCACCCAGCCGGTACACCTTCAGGTCGGCGCCCGCGTGATCCCAAACGAACGGCAGCAAAACGCCGACCGCAAGTACAACCGCACCGGCGAGCCACCACCACCGGGCGGAGTTCCCCAACTTCCCCGTCACCTGGCAACAGTGACACCCGCCGGGGTCAATACCGGTCTATGCCACGCGGCAACTTCCGGCCATCCGCATCACATTCGACCAGCCGAGGGGCTAGAGAGGCTCGCGCACGACCTGGGGATCAGCGCGTACCCGCTCCCGTGAGACCGCGAGGAGGACGAGCGCGACCAGGGCGGCGATGAGGTAGGCGTTGCCGGAGAACTGATCCGCGAATGGCCAGTCGAGCTCGCGGTTGTCGTGGTTCGGCGGCCACCAGATCGGCGCGATCGTGAACAGGCCGAACCACAGCACGCCGAAAGGAATCCGCCAGCGGGGCGCCAGAACGGTCACGACAGAAACCCCGAGCGGGATGATCCAGACCCAGTGATGGCTCCAGGACACCGGCGAACACAGCAGCCCGATCAGCGCGCAGACCGAGACGGCGGCGAGCTGTTGACCCCGCAACCAGAGCACGCGGCACATCCAGAGGCCGGCGACCACGGTGACCAGGACCAGCCCGAGCCAGATGGGTCCGCCGCCGTCGAGATCACCGGTCAGCCTGATCAGGAAGGCGTTCCAGGACTGATTGCTCGAGAACGCGAGACCACCGATCCGCGTGGTGTCGGAGATCAGCGACGTCCAGTACTCCGTTGCCGCGTGCGGGGTGATCGCGAAACCGATGAGAACCGTTGCGAGGAACGCCACCGACGCGTGGATCAGGGCCTTCCATTGGCGGGTGACGACCAGCAGTCCCAGGAAGACGAGCGGGGTCAGCTTGATGCCGGCGGCAACACCGATCCAGATTCCCCGGCGAGTGTGCTTCACGTCGAGGACGTCGTACAGGATCAACGCGCAGAGCATCAGGTTGATCTGACCGAACCCGAGAGTCTCGCGGACGGGCTCGAGCAGCAGCGAACCTGCCACCACGGCCAGCAGAATCGCGGACGGAAGCTTGACGGACATTCGCCAGATGGCGACGACGCAGAGCACCGAGGTAACCGTCCACACGGTCACGGCGGCGCTCCAGGGAATCAACGCGAACGGGACCATCACGACCGCGGCGAACGGTGGATAAGTGAACGGCAACCCAGCCAACCGCGCGTCGTACAACGCGGAGGCGTCATCGAGCAACGTCGTCCCGCCCAGCCGGTAAACCTTCAAATCAACCAGCGAATGCTGCCAAACCATCGGCAACACAACACTGGCGGCAACACAAACAAGCCCCGCCAGCACCCACAACACCCTGGTGCGCATACCCGAATCCTGGCACAACCCCCAGGTCTCGTTCCCGCGGGTGGTTCGTGCTGTTGATGGGCGATCTGGTTCGTCGGACGGTAGGTGTGGGTGGTTCGCGTCGCCGGGCTGCGTGAGTTTGCTAGTCGTGGTGAGGTGAGTCAAGGGCGCTTCGCGGCCCTTCGGGCTCGAACGAGTTCGACCCTTGACACACCTCACCACGACCAGGGAAGGACGCAGCTA
>NZ_DASRXP010000739.1:0-15969 GCF_035687465.1 Kribbella sp. | reverse complement strand
GTACCGGAGTACCGGCGGGGGTATCGCAACATTCGGAGCGGTGTGCGCATCGAGTGGGTAGAGCCGGTTCCGGCTTCTAAACAAGGAGTGTGCGCGCATGCGCAGTAGTCTCACCACCACGTCCATCCGAGTCCTTCTAACAACAGTGCTCCTGACCGCCGGAGTCGCAACGCAGGCGTCAGCCGAACCCGTTCCGGACGAATGGTGCCTCGGTCCACCAGGCATCCATCAGAGCGGCTGGCCGTTCGAGGGCACATTGTCCAATGTGCCGCTGCAGGTCCCGATCTCGGTCACGCTGGGCATGGACAACGTCGCGACCGTCTGCGTCGGCATGACCGCGGTCGTGCAGAAGGCAGACGGCAGTCAACGGACCGTCGTACCGCTCGACCTTGACGGCGGCTCGACGTACCCGCCGAGCTGGACCAAGTACGGCCACCTGACGGCGACCGTCGCCAATGGAGCCGGTGACTGGGTGATCAAGAAGATCACTTGGGGGTCGAAGTTCCGCGACGTCAACGTGCCTTTCAAGGTGACCCGTACGACCACGCTCACTTTGGAGCAGCCCGCCCGGACCAGTGGTACCGCCAGGACGACCATCACTGGCATGGTCAGGCAGTACACCAGCACGGGCGTACAGGCGCCCAGCGCCAACCGCACGGTCGACATCATGCACCAGGTCGGCTCCCGCATCACGACGGCCAAGAGCGACTCCAGCGGCCGGTATCGCGCCACAGTGGCGTTCACCCAGACCACCACGTTGCGCGCGATCGTCCCCGGCGCGGGCGACCAGTACCCGGTCTATTCAGGCTTCGTGACGGCGCACAAGTTGCTCGCGATGAGCTACTTGTCCGCTGCAAGCACTGGTCAGGTGAACAAACTGTGGAAGGTTTCCGGTACTGCGTTCCCCGGCAAGCTCTGGACCGCACTGGAGATCTGGACCGGCACTGCCTGGGTACCGGCCGGATCAGCCAGCTACACCTTGGCCAACGGCTCGTACTCCCGCTATTGGAAGCCGAGCCGGACCGGAACCTTCCGCCTGCGGGTAGTCGTGTCCGGCCCGAGGTTGGACAACTCGCCCTGGAACCGCGAAGTAACGGTGACAGTGAAGGCCTGACCCGTCCGTCAGACCACCTCGTCCGTACGACGCCGCGCCGGCCCCGGGTGGCGTCGTTCGGGCGTCGTCGTCCTTCGGGGAGCGTCGTGCGGAGGGCTGGAAGGTTGCTCTGTGTGGTCGTGGGGGAATCGGAGGGGCACCGATACCTCGTTGAAACTCCGAACATCTCCCACGTACGGCGGGATTCTGCGACGATGAGCCCGTGTCTGATCCCACGGCTGGGCCCATGACCACCACAGAGCTCGACTTCGCGGTCGCGGCCTACACAGAGGACGGGGTCTGGACGGTCACGCCTCTGGCGCTACGTGGTGAACCCGATCTGTCTGCTCTGGTGTCGGCCCTGCGCCGCTATCCCGGCGAGGCCGGGGTGATCGGGATGATCTCGGTGGACGAGGACTTCTTCATCGTGCTGCGGGTGATCGGCGGCCGCGCGCGGCTGCTGCTGTCCGACGTCACCGCCGCGACCGAGTGGCCGCTGGCCCGGCAGGTGGTCGACGAACTCGACATCCCGCTGGCCGATGACGACGACGAGCAGGTACCGGCCGGGGACCTGGCGATCATCGCCGACCTCGGGATGAGCGCGATGGACCTGGGGGCACTGATCGACGACGTCGACCTCTACCCCGAGGAGATGCTCGAGGAGATCGCCGAGGCGCTCGGCTTCGGCAACCAGTTCCACGAGGCGATCGAAGCCATTGGCTAGTGCGCCGGCGCACAAGCGCTGGGCCGACCTGATGGGCCTGGCGCTGGCGGAGAGCGAGAAGGTCACCGACGACGTACCGATCGGGGCCGTCGTAGTGGACGCGGACGGCCAGGTGATCGGCCGCGGCCACAACGAGCGCGAGGAGACCGGCGACCCGACCGCCCACGCCGAGGTACTGGCGATCCGCGAGGCGGCCAGGCATGTCGGGGAATGGCGACTGACGGGGTGCACCCTGGTGGTCACGCTGGAGCCCTGCACCATGTGTGCGGGCGCGATCGTGCTCTCCCGGCTGGACCGCCTGGTGTTCGCCGCGTACGACGAGAAGGCGGGCGCGGTGGGCTCGCTCTGGGACGTCGTCCGGGACCGCAGGCTCAACCATCGGCCCGAAGTCGTCGGCGGCGTGATGGCCGATGTGGCCGGTGCGAGGCTCCGCGATTTCTTCACCGGGCACAGGTCTTGATAGCCTCTGCGGCGGTGGCGTGTCCGAGCGGCCGAAGGAGCGCGCCTCGAAAGCGCGTGAAGGGTACCCCCCTTCCGAGGGTTCAAATCCCTCCGCCACCGCCAAACCACCCCCGGGTGGTCGCAACGCCGAAGACCCTGATGCCGTGTGACGCGTCAGGGTCTTCGCCCTTTCGGCCCCGGCGCCGCTCAGCGGGATGATTCGTTGCCGGAGGCACGGCTCCATTAAGCTTCAGTCCCCGACCTAAGGGCCGCTGTGGACGTGCACGAACTCGACCGGATCCTGCTGGCCGGCGCCACGGTGCTGCTGGTGGCGATCGTCGCTGTGCGATTGTCCGGTCGGTTGGGGCTGCCTTCGCTGCTGATCTACCTCGGCATGGGCGTGCTGCTGGGCGAGTCGGGGCTCGGGATCGAGTTCGAGAACGCCGAACTGGCCCATGCGTTGGGGTTCGCCGCGCTGGTGATCATCCTGACCGAGGGTGGTCTGACCACCAGGTGGAACGAGGTTCGCCCGGTGATGCCACTGGGCGTCGTACTGGCGACTGTCGGTGTGGCGATCAGCGTCGGGGTGGTGGCCTGCGTGGCGCACTTCGTCCTCGGGCTCGACTGGCAGATCTCCGTGCTGATCGGTGCCGTCACGTCCCCGACCGACGCCGCCGCGGTGTTCTCCGTACTCCGGCGGGTCCCGATCCGACCGCGGCTCCGGGGTGCTCTGGAGGCCGAGTCCGGCCTGAACGACGCTCCGACCGTGCTCCTGGTGACGCTGGTCAGCACAGGCGAGGTCGGGGACAAAGGCTGGCTCCATTTCGGCGGCCTGGCCGTCTACGAACTGGTGGTCGGGGCGCTGTTCGGGCTGCTGGTCGGCTGGGCGAGCGTGTGGCTGTTGCGGCGGGTCGCTCTCAGTTCGGCCGGTCTCTACCCGCTCGCGATCGTCTCCTTGGCCGTCATCTCGTACGCCGGGGGCACTGTGCTCCTGCACGTCTCGGGATTCGCCGCGGTCTACGTGACGAGCCTGGTGATCGGGCGGGCGGAACTGCCGCACCGGCTGGCGACCAGGTCTTTCGTGGACGGGTTCGCCTGGTTGGCGCAGATCGGGCTGTTCGTGATGCTCGGTCTGCTCGCGTCACCGGGCCGGATCGGGCTCGACGATGTCGGCGTCGCGCTGGTGATCGGGATCGCGGTGACGGTCGTCGGCCGGTTCGCGGCGGTCGCGCTGTCGGCGACCCCGTTCAAGGTGCCGTGGAACGAGCAGACGTTCATCGCGTGGGCGGGGCTGCGCGGTGCGGTGCCGATCGTCCTGGCGACGATCCCGCTGGCGGAGAAGGTGCCGCAGTCGGAGCGGGTGTTCGACGTGGTCTTCGTCCTGGTGACGCTGTTCACGCTGCTGCAGGGGCCGTCGTTGCCGTGGTTGGCCCGGCGGTTGAGGGTGCTCGACGACAACGCGGCGTACGAGGTCGATATCGACGTGGCACCGCTGGAGTCGCTCGGGGCGGACATGCTCCAGGTGCACGTGCCGAGCGAGTCGAGGCTCGCCGGGGTCGAGATCGGCGAACTACGCCTGCCGGCCGGGGTTTCGGTGTCGCTGGTGATCCGCCAGCAGGAGGCGTTCGTACCGGAGCGCCGGACCGTACTACGAGCCGGCGACGCGCTGCTCGTGGTCGCCCCGAGCACCCTCCGAGAGCAAACCGTCCGCCGGCTCCGCGCAGTCAGCCGAGGAGGCCGCCTGGCCGGCTGGTTCGGCGAACGAGGCCGCGAACAAGATCGCTAGTCAGTTCGGGTTCTGGCCGGAGGGGATGGGTTGGGGGGTCTTGACGATCGGGAGGCAGAGGGTGCTGTCCGCGGGGACCGCGATCGACGGCAGGCCCTTGGCGTTCAGCTTGGTGTAGCCGCTGCCGACGACCACATCGACCGTGTGGTCGGGACGGGCGTCGGCGGCCGCGGCCGCCTTCTGGTTCAGCTGACCCGCGACCAGCTTCAGCTCCGGGGCGTCCGCAGTGGCGCCGCGGATGGAGACCAGGTCGACCTTGTCACCGTTCGGCTCGTTGGCGATCTTGCCGATGTTGAAGCCGCGCTTCTTCAGGTCCGCCGCCACCTTGGCCGCCGTACCGGCCCGGGCGCCGCCGTTGTAGATGTTCACCACGACCTGCTTCGGCACCAGCCGGTTGTTCGGCAGTTTCTGCTCGACGCAGTTCGCCTCGGCGCTGCTGTCGGTCAGCGAGTTCCAGCCCCACCAGGTGCCGCCGATCAGGATCCCGAGCAGCACGACCATCGTGATGGGCGTCCGCCAATGAATCCGCGAGTGCGGTCTCGGCTGCGGATACAGGGCGGTCATCGAGACTCAGTCCACGACCAGGACCCGGGCGTGCAGGACCAGACGCTGCTGCAGGGCCGCGCGGAGGGCGCGGTGCAGGCCGTCCTCGAGGAACAGTTCGCCCTTCCACTCGACCACATGAGCGAACAGATCGCCGTAGAAAGTGGAGTCCTCATCGAGCAGCGCGTTGAGGTCGAGGGTGCCCTTCGTGGTGACGAGCTCGTCCAGCCGGATCTGCCGTGGAGGCAGCACCGACCAGTCCTTCGGCTTGTACCCATGGTCCGGGTATGGCCGTTCCTCCCCCACGCGCTTGAAGATCACCCGGGCAAGTCTAGCGGGGGATGAGGTCTGCAAGCAGGGTCGGGAATGTCACCGGAAAAGTCGTGACCAGGACTCAACCTTTACACCGTCCCGGACGTCCACTAGGGATAGGGACAAACAGGGGGCAATCATGAAGGTGCTGACCAGGTTGGGTATGGGGGCCGCGGCGCTGGTCGTCGCGGTCGCCGGTACGACGATTCCGGCGGAGGCGCTGACCGGCGCGCAGAACAAGGCGGCCCAGACCCGTCTGAACAAGCTCGGCTGCTTTTCAGGCCCCGTCGACGGCAAGATCGGGGCGATGACCAAGGCCGCGACCGTGCGCTTCCAGTCGGCCAACAGGATGACGCAGAACGGTTCGCTCGGCGGTACGACGTACGGGCGGCTGATGGCGGCCTCCGCCAAGCGCTGCGATGTCCGGCCGGTGCCGGCGGGCAGCGGCAGCGGGCGCCGGATCGTGCTCAGCCAGGGGCAGAACTGGCTCTGGCTGGTCGATGCCAAGGGCAAGATCGTCCGGCAGGGCGGCATCATCGACAATCCCACCTACCTGAAGCCCGGGACCTACTCCAGTGGCTCCAAGTGCGGCCGCGCCGGCCGGATCAAGCGCAACACCGACGGCGGCAGCCTCTATCTGAACAACTTCGTCCGGTTCGCGTCCTGTGGGATCGGCTTCCACCAGATCCCGACGTACAAGAGCAACGGCGCGCAGATCCACGCGGACTGGCTGCTCGGGACCAACTCGAAGGCGTCGCACGGCTGCATCCGGGTGCAGAAGTCGATGTCGGACACCATCTGGGCCTTCACCACGAGCAGTACCAAGGTCGTCGTCCTGCGCTGACTTGACCGCTAGCATGCCGAGCGCAGGGGAAAGCTTCTTCGCTCGAAAGGCAGTGCTGACATGGCCGAGACATCGGACGTCGTGGAGACCGTCAAGCAGGGGTACGCGTTCGAGGGACCGGCCATCGAGCTGGGCGCGCTGCTGGTCGACGGTACGCCGAACGTGGAGGCGGCGGTCCGGATCCCGCTGTCCATGGTGAACCGGCACGGCCTGGTCGCGGGCGCCACCGGTACCGGCAAGACGAAGACCCTCCAACTGATGGCCGAACAGCTCTCGGCGGCGGGGGTATCCGTGTTCGCAGCCGACATCAAGGGCGACCTGTCCGGCATCTCGCAACCGGGCGAGGAGAGCGAGAAGCTCCTCGCCCGGACCAAGACGATCGGCCAGGACTGGGCCGCAGTGGGCTTCCCGACCGAGTTCTACGCGCTCGGCGGCCAGGGCACCGGCGTACCGATCCGCGCCACGATCACCTCGTTCGGCCCGGTGCTGCTGTCGAAGGTGCTCGGGCTGAACGATGTCCAGGAGTCCTCGCTCGGGCTGATCTTCCACTATGCGGACAAGCAGGGGCTGACCCTGCTGGACCTGAAGGACCTCCGCGCGGTGATCCAGCACCTGGCCAGTGACGAGGGCAAGGCGGACCTGAAGGAGCTGGGCGGGCTGTCCGCGGCGACCGCCGGGGTGATCCTGCGGGCGCTGATCGGGTTCGCGGACCAGGGCGCTGACGCGTTCTTCGGCGAGCCCGAGTTCGACACCGCCGACCTGATGCAGGAGCGCGACGGCAAGGGCGTCGTCTCGCTGCTGGAGCTGCCGAACCTGCAGGACCGGCCGGCGCTGTTCTCCACCTTCCTGATGTGGCTGCTCGCGGACCTGTTCCACGACCTGCCCGAGGTCGGCGACGTGGACAAGCCGAAGCTGGTGTTCTTCTTCGACGAGGCCCACCTGCTGTTCAACGACGCGTCGAAGGCGTTCCTGGACTCGATCGCCCAGACGGTCCGGCTGATCCGGTCGAAGGGTGTCGGCGTCTTCTTCGTCACCCAGACCCCGAAGGACGTGCCGGACGACGTGCTCGCGCAGCTCGGGTCGCGGGTCCAGCACCAACTGCGGGCGCACACTCCGAACGACGCGAAGGCGCTGAAGGCCACGGTGTCCACGTTCCCGAACTCGTCGTACGACCTGGGCGAGGTGCTGACCCAGCTCGGTATCGGCGAGGCGATCGTGACGGTCATGAACGAGAAGGGCGCGCCGACGCCGGTCGCCTGGACCCGGTTGCGGGCGCCGCAGTCGTTGATGGCGCCTGCCTCGGCGGAGCAGCTTGCGGCCGCGGTGCAGGGTTCGCCGAACAACGCGAAGTACACCGAGGTGGTTGACCGCGAGTCGGCGTACGAGAAGCTCGCCGCCAAGGTGCAGGCGGGCGCCGAGCAGGCAGAGGCGGAAGCGAAGGCCGAGCCGTCGCAGCCGCAGAGTGAGCCCAAGGCGCCGCGGGCGAAGCAGGAGAAGTCGATGGTCGAGCAGGTGGTCGGGTCGTCCGTCTTCAAGCAGTTCGCTCGCTCGGCCGGTCGCGAGATCGTCCGTGGTCTCTTCGGTGCCGCTCGCCGTAAGCGCTGAGAATCTCCTGTTTCAGCAGGCTTTCGAGCGCTTGAGGAGGACCCTTTCGACGGTGGTCGAAAGGGTGTCCGATCTTTGATCCTTGATCAAACGACTGATCCGGCAGGCGCTGACTTTCGTTTCCAAGTCGTCATCGGCAGCACGCCGAGACCGATTGGGACGGGCACCGAACACGTCGTACCGTGAGAGGTGATGGTTGCGCAGAGTAGGCGAGCGGTACGGGAATGGGCGCTGTGGACCCTGACGGTCCCAGCGTTCTGCCTGGTCGTGCTGGTGGACCTACTCGCGATCGGGTACGGCGTGACGGCGTTCTCGGAACTGCCGTCGTGGGACGGTCTCGACCTGGTGTTCGCGCTGACCGCGTCGGCGTTGATCTCGGTGGAAGGTGCGCGCCGGGTGGAGAACCGGCGGCGCCGTGGCGGTGCGCTGCACAAGGACCTGGCTTCGGCCTGGACGATCGCCGCGGCCCTCATCCTGCACCCCGCGCTGGCGATCCTCGTCCTCGTCCTGCTGCGGATCTGGTGGCGGATCCGGGCCGGCAAATGCATCCCCTACCGCTGGGCGTTCTCCACTGCGGTGCAGGTCCTCTGTGTCGGAGCCGCGCATGGGGTGTTCGTCTCCGCCCGTGAGTTGACCGGGGACACGTCGCTTGGCCTGGTCGCCTCGATGGCGGCTGCCGCGGTCAGCTACATCATCGCCGACAACTTGGTCTGCGGCCTGGCGATCGCGCTGATCGTGCCGGGCAGCAGCCGGCGCGACACCATCGGCGACAAGGATGACTTCTCCATCGATGCCACCGCGGCCACGCTTGGTTGTCTGCTGGCCGGTGCTGCCATGATCAGTCCGTGGTTCGCGTTCCTGGCGATCCCGATCACGCTCACCGCGCAGCGGGCGTTGCTGCTCGGTCAGTTCGAGTCGGAAGCGCAGACCGATCCGAAGACCAGCCTGGGCCGGATCGACTGGTGGCGGCGTCGCACCGAGGAGATGCTGCGGACGTCCCGGACCCAGCGCGAGCCGATGTCGGTGCTGCTGATCGACATCGACCACTTCAAGCTGGTGAACGACCGGCATGGACACCTGGTCGGCGACGAGGCGTTGCGGGCGGTCGCGACGATTCTGCGGAGCGCGATCCGGGCGAAGGATGTGATCGGCCGGTTCGGTGGTGAGGAGTTCGTCATCGCCCTGCCGGACACGGACCTGGCCGACGCCACGGTGACGGCGGACCGCCTGCGCAGCGCGGTCGCCGCGAGCCCCCTGGCCGCCATGTGCGCCGGAGTACTGGATGATCCGGACCTCGATCCCGACACCTTCCGCCTGACCGTCTCGATCGGTGTCTCGGTCTACCCGTCGGACGGCCAGACGGTCGACGACCTCCTCTTCCGCGCCGACCGCGCCATGTACGCCGCCAAGGCCGCCGGCCGCGACCGGGTCCGCCTGGCCGCGGACGCTCCCACCCCACTCCCGGGCCGGGCCGACCTGGCCAGAACCGACCTCCAGAACACCAACCTCCAGCGCAGCTAAACGCTCCTCGCAGAACCTTTCGGGGGGCTGGGGCGTCATTCAGCGTGGACGGGATGACGGGAGGGGTATGCAGCGGTCGGTGAGCCGGGATGAGGACTTCACGGCTTTCGTTCTCGCCAGGTCCGCGCGATTGGTGCACATCGCGCGGATGCTTTGTGGCGACCCCCTGCTGGCCGAGGACCTGGTGCAGACCGCGCTCGAGAAGGCCTATCTGCGGTGGGAGCGGATCGAGCTGGGCGATCCCTTCGGCTATGTGCGGCAGGCAGTCGTCAACCAGCATCTGTCGTGGGTGCGGCGGCGGCCCTGGCGGGAGCGGCCCAGCGGTGACGCCGCGGAGGTAGATCAGCGGTTCGGCCTCTCCGTGGCTGACGCGTCGGGTGGCGTGGATCGCCGGCTGGCGCTGGGGGCGGCGTTGGCGGCGCTGACCCGCCGGGAGCGGGCAGTGGTGGTACTGCGGTACGTCGAGGACCTGACCGAGGCCCAGACAGCCGCGATCCTCGGGGTCGCGGTCGGCACGGTGAAGAGCGCGAATTCCCGGGCGCTGCAGAAGTTGCGCGCTGCCCCCGAACTGAGCGGCAGCCACGTAGGAGAGCGCATATGAACGACGACGACATCAAGACGGTACTTCGGCTCGAGGACCCCGCCGCTCGTCCGCTCGATCCCGCGAGGGTGATCGCAGGGGCGCATCGCCGTCGGCGGGTCCGTGGTGTCGCGGTCGGTGTGGTCGCGTCGGCAGCGGTCGCCGCGGTCGCCACAGTGGGGATCGTCGCTGGCAGCAACGACGCCGGCCAGGAGCCCTTCAGTCCACCACCAGTAGCCGGAAGTCCGTCGCAGTCGGCGACTCCGTCGTCTGCCTATGAGTTCCAGAACATCGCACCGCAGGTCGGTACGTTGCGCGCCGGGACCGAGGTGAAGATCGGGCAGCACCACTACTTCAGGACCCGCGGCACCAAGTGGGCGGTGATCAGCCGAGCGCCGGGCGAACCGGAGTACGAGCCGTTCGGGTGGCGCGCGACGGTGGGGAACGACAACCTCGGGGACCCGCGGTCGCTCGGCGGGATGCAGATCTCCGGGCTGGTCTACAGCTCCGTCTACCGCAGCGACAAGGCGAGCAAGGTCGTCTACGTCCGGGGCGACAAAGCGTGGTACGGCAAGATCTATCGGCTGGCCGGGATTCCAGGCTGGGTGGAGCTGTCCGTCGAGCTGCCGAAGGACAAGACGGCGACGGTCACGCCCGGCCCGCCGGTGCAGGACGTGTCGATGTTCGTGTACGACCGGAACGGCACGTTGATCGACCAGTATCCGGACAAGGCGAAGAATCCCTTGCCTCGTTGAAGAACCTTCCCGCGTGGTGTCGCGTCCTTCAGCCCGAGAGCATCCACTTGCGGAGGGCAACTGAAATGCAGAGGAAGACGACAGTTCGGCAGCGGACAATGCGCATGGTCGCGACAGGCCTCGCGGCCGCCGCGGTGGCCGGCGTCAGCGTGCTCACCGCAGTACTGACTGGCACCGACGACCCAGCCGCGGCCGGCGGCGCAGTCGGTGCTCCCGCGGCCGCTCCGGTCGGAGTACCGGCTGGAGTGTCGAGTGCGGGAGTGCCGCAGCAGCAGACCGCGGCGCCGAAGAAGGCGCCCAAGGCAACGATGTACGCGTTCCAGAACCGGCGTCCCGAGGTCGGGGTACTGGCCGCCGGCGCTCAAGTGAAGCTCGGCGAGCACCTCTACTTCAAGACCCGCGGCACCCAGTGGGCCGTGATCAGCCGCGTGCCGGGCGAACCGGAGTACGAGCCGTTCGGTTGGCGGCAGACCGTCGGCAACGACAACCTCGGCGACGGCACCTCGCCCGGGGTGCAGGGCGTCGGGTTGCTGCGCAGTTCTGTGTTCAAGAGCTCCAAGGCCGCGACCGTGGTCTACACCGTCGGCCGGAAGGCCTGGTACGGCAAGGTCTACCGGCTCGCCGGCATCCCCGGCTGGGTCGAGTCGTCCGTGACGACGACAGGTGCCGACGCGACCAAGGCGACACCGGGCCCGTCCGTCTCGGTCTTCGTCTACGACGCCAAGGGCACCCTGCTCACCAAGTTCGGCGACGCCAAGGGCGACCCGCTCCCTCGCTGACGCCGTTGCGTCCGAAGAACCCGAGGTCAGGACCTCAGGTTCTTCGGACGCAAGCAATCAGCAAGGGGAAGGGTCAGCAGGCGGCGAAGGTGCCGGCTACGACCCAGGCCTTGGAGACGTACATGCCGGGGTGGACGCGGAGCCAGACGTTGGTGGTGCCCTGCGATCCGGCCACACTCTGGCCGGTCGTCTGGCACTCCACCGACACCTGGGCCGACTTGCCGGCCATGCCGACGATCGCTCCGGCGGAGGTCGCCGCGTTGCGGATGTTCAGGACGCCCGACGTGATCGAGACGGTGCCGCGGCCGCCGTCACCGCTCCACAGGTACGTCGCGTCCACCCAGGCGTTGTTCGTCAGCAACAACGCGTCCCAGAAGGTGCCGTCGGCCAGGTCGATCCCGGCCGGGTTCGCGACCGTCCGGCCGAACATGTCCTTGCCGCCGTTGTAGCCGCTCTGGTACGCCGCCTGGGCCTCCGGCCGGCCCTGCGGAAGGTCCTTCCACATCTCCCGGGTGGCACTCGGGTTCCAGTAGTCGTCCTTGGTGTTCCACGGGCCGACGTCCCACACCGGCTCGAAGGCACAACGGATGCTGCCGGTCGTAGTACAGACCTTGACCGAGTAGTTGCCGGCGCCGTTGTTGGCCAGGCCCCGCCGCGAAGGCAGTGCGACGAAGTGGTCCCGGCTGATGATGACGTGGCCATTGGCCGTGGTGCCGCCGACCAGACCCTCGCGGGTGGCGAAGACGCGGGATTTCAGCGGGGCAGCCTGGATCGTCATGCCGCTCGGGTCGACCTTGTCCGTGGGCTGCACGCTGACGTCGCCGACCCAGGGGCTGCCACCTTGCGGCGGCGCGATGACGATGATCCTGAGCTGGACGAGATCACTCGCCGCGGGAAGAGCCGTCGGCGTACCGGCCCTGGCCGTGGTCCATTCGGACCACCTCTCATCGACCATCGCCCGTACGTCGACCTCGGCCGTCGACTTGTCCGGCGTACCGGCGAGGTAGTTGACGATGACGGACGAGGTGGACGCGTCGAACCGGACGGGATCGAGGTTCGCGATGCCGGAGCGCTGGGTGATCTCGGTCGACCCCATCGCGGCCGGGGCGTCGCCGAGGATGATCCGGTTGCCGTCGACCTTGACGTTGGTGGATCCTTCGGCGGGTTGCGCGGCCACGGTGACGGGGTCGGGAGTGGCGGCCGAGCCGGGCAGTGCGGCGGCGAGTGGGGCCGCAGCGAGGGCTGCGGCGACACAGAGTGCGGCCTTGGATCTAGTAGTGATACGCATGGGCGGTACCTCCGGGGCGGTGAGGACGCTACCGGGTGCGATACCCGGCTCACCTAATGTGACAAACAAACCGCACGTCTGTATAGCTCGTGAATTAATTTCTCAAAGTTTTTCGGTGACGAGCAGAACCGGATCGGTGACTCAGCGGGTTTGGACCCGTGTGACAGAGGCAGAGGAGAATCGATGACCCGGACCGCGGACGCCGACTTCGAGCGGTTCGTGCAGGCCCAGTCGACCCCGTTGCTCCGCTTCGCCGAGATGCTCTGCGGTGATCGGCACACCGCGGAAGATCTGGTGCAGCAGGCGCTGATGAGGTCCTATCCGAAGTGGCACCGGCTCGACGGCGATCCCCTTCGCTACGTCCGCCGGGTGTTGGTGAACCGGTTCCTCTCCCAGGCCCGCCGGCGCTGGTCCAACGAAGTGCCCAGCGATCCGGTGGACAACGACTGGGACCAGCGGTCGGTCGCCGACTTCGCTGCTGACGTCCAGACCAGGGAGGCCGTGCTCTCGGCCCTCGCCGGTCTGACCGTCAAGGAGCGGGCGGTGGTCGCGTTGCGGTACTCGCAGGATCTCTCCGAGGCCGAGACCGCTGAACTCCTCGCCATGGCTCCCGGGACCGTGAAGAGCACCGCGTCCCGGGCACTGGCCAAACTGCGTCTGGCACCCGACCTGATCGACACCACCGTTGGAGGACATGCATGAGCGACGAGCAGCGGGTGCGCAGCGCGCTCGAGTACGAACTGGAGCCGTGGCAGCCCGACCCGGCCGACCTGATGCGCCGTGGCCGGCGGCTCGCCTGGCTCCGCAGAGGACTGGCCGCGGCGGGCGTGACTGCCCTCGCCGGCACGGTCGCGACAGTGTCCGCCGCTGTCGGCGGACCTGGCGCCGGTGACGTCCGCAGCATGCTGGCCGGCGGCGGTAAGCCGTCCGTGCCGGTGGCTGTGCCGAGTGTTCCGACCCCTTCGGTCGACCCGAACTGCCTGCCGTCCGTTCCGGACAAGGGCGAGGTCGAGGGCAAGCTTCCGGACAAGCCGAGCATCCCGTCGACGCTCCCGTCGGTCCCGACGGCGAAGCCCACGCTGCCGGGCAAGCCCACGCTGCCGAAGGTGCCGACGACGAAGCCGTCGCTGCCGGGCAAGGGCGACCTGCCGTCGATCCCGACGAGCAAGCCGAGCCTGCCGGGTAAGCCGACCCTGCCGAAGGTGCCGACGACGAAGCCGTCGCTGCCGGGTAAGCCGACCGTGCCGCCGGTCCCAACGACGAAGCCGACCCTGCCGGATAAGCCCACGCTGCCGAAGGTCCCGACTACGAAGCCGTCGTTGCCGGGCAAGCCTTCCGTGCCGCCGGTCCCGACTGCCATGCCGTCGGTTCCGGGCAAGCCGGAGGTGACTCTGCCGCCGTGTGTCAGCGAGCACCTGCCGACGACGTCGGTCTCGGTCCCGACCAGCAAGCCGACGCTGCCGGGCGACCCGACGCTGCCGAAGGTCCCGACGACGAAGCCGTCGCTGCCGGGTGAGCCGACCCTTCCGCCGGTGCCGACCACCAAGCCGTCGCTGCCGGGCAAGCCGACCCTGCCGACGGTCCCGACCACGAAGCCGACCTGGCCGACCGCCAAGCCGAGCCTTCCCACCCTGCCCACGAAGCCCCCCACGGTGCTTCCTTCACACCGGTAACCCCTCCTCGCTATTCACCGGTGAGGCCGTCGGCCAGCTCGCGGGCTATATCGAGCTGGCCGACGTGCCGGGCGTACTCCTGCAGCACATGAAAAAGGATCCAGTTCAGCGTCGGCCCCTCCTCTCCGGCGCTGAACCGCCCGCCGGCCGCAGCTGATTCACCGAGATCAGCTGCGGCCACAATCTTGCGAGACCGCTCAGCTCCCTGCCGGAGTTGATCCAGCAGGCCTTCGAGCGTGTCGCCGGGCTCAAGTCGCCACGGTGCGTCCGGGTTGCCGCCGGAATCGCCCCAGGGATCGGGGACCGGCTCCGCGACGAATCCCCAACGGATCCAGCGTCGCTCCATGAACACCAGGTGTTTGAGCAGCTCCAGCGGTGTCCAACCCGACGGGAGCCGGCTGGTCCGCAACTCGGCCTCGCTCAGACCGTCCAGCTTGCGCTCGACGGTCTCGCGGAAGTAGTCCAGCCAGGCCAGGTGCAACTCGCGGGTGTCGCTCAGTTGGTCGTCCGGCAGCATCACAACCCCCGAAGATAGTCGGCCGTCGCGTCGTCGGCAGGGAAGAACGACTCGATTATCAACTCCGACACGGTCACGTCCAACGGCGTGCCGAACGTGGCGATCGTGGTCAGCAGCGACAACTCCCGATCCCCGTGCCGGAACTTCATCGGTACTACGACCTCCGCCGGCCCGGGGAACTCCGCCCGCTCCCCGCCGGAGTACCCGCGAAGCTCGTCGTAGAGATCCTGCAGTTCCGGGTCCGCAGTACCGGCGACTTGTCGTTGCAAGCTGGCAAGGACGCTGCTGCGGACCTCCGGCAGGTTGGTGATCCGGGTGGCCAGACCGTCGGGGTGCAGAGTCAGCCGGAGTGCGTTGATCGGTGCCTTGAGCAACTCGGCCGCGGCGCCGTCGGTGAACAACTGGATGCCGGCGTTGGCCTCGACGATGTTCCACCAGCGGTCGACCACCAACGCTGGGTAAGGCTCGTGGGCCCTGAGCAGGCGACGCAGCGCCTCCCGGATCGCCAACATGGCTGGGGAATGCAGGGAGGCCTCGCTGTAGATCGGTGCGTAACCGCCGGCGAGTAGCAACTGGTTGCGATCCCGTAGCGGTACGTCGAGGTGGTCCGCGAGCCGCAGCACCATGTCCCGGCTCGGCTTCGACCGGCCGGTCTCGACGAAACTGACATGACGGGTGGACACCTCCACCTGGTTCGCCAGCTCGAGCTGGCTCAGCCGTCGGCGCTCGCGCCAGCCGCGCAGCAGTTCGCCGACCGGGCGCTGGAAGGTGTCCTCGGCGGTCGCAGTCATGGCACGACCGTAACCGCCGAGGTGGTCACTGCCATTACCTCCGACGTCATCGACCGAATGCCGGTCCGGCGGCAAGGTTCTGGTCATCAACCCACAACGTTCGAGGAGTTCCCACCATGACCAACACCGCTGCCGCACTCGCCGACCAGTACTTCGCGATGTGGAACGAGCAGGATGAGGACCGCCGGGCCAAGATCATCGAAGAGGCCTGGTCCACCGACGGCGTCTTCGTCGACCCGAGCTTCGAGGTCAAGGGCCACCAGGGCCTGAGCGAGATGGTCGCCGCCGCACACCGACTCTTCCCCGGCCACGCCTTCGCCCTGACCGGCACCATCGACGAACACCACAACCGGCTGCGCTGGACGTGGAACCTGGGCGCCGAGAACGCGGAACCCGTTGCCGGTGGCACCGATGTGGTCACCCTCGACACCGAAGGCAAAATCCAGGAAGTCATCGGCTTCCTCAACTTCGCACCGGCCCACTGAGCCCTTAACTACAAGGGTTCTGAGTGCGCCAGTACGGCGGTACGGGTGAACGTGGTTCGCGGGTGGATAGATGAATGTGGTTCGCGGTGTATAGGTGTGGGTGGTTCGCGTCGCCGGGCTGCGTGAGTTTGCTAGTCGTGGTGAGGTGAGTCAAGGGCGCTTCGCGGCCCTTCGGGCTCGAACGAGTTCGACCCTTGACACACCTCACCACGACCAGGGAAGGACGCAGCTA
>NZ_DASRXP010000738.1:0-6621 GCF_035687465.1 Kribbella sp. | reverse complement strand
GCGACCTGATGCGCTTCGCGGTAGCGCGTGGCGACCTCGGGGTGATCCACCGAGATGTCGTTGACACGCTGGTCGAATTCGTCCACGGGATAACCCGCCTCGCGCATGATCCGCAGTACGAGTCGGTCCGCTTCGGCGACCGACGTACCGGGCTTGTCGACGAAGCCTTGCTGCAGCGCGTTCCACTCCGCGCGGTACTGCGTCGCGGACTCATCGCTCAGCGGATGCACGTCGAGCTTCGAGCGGCGGTGTTGGCGTTCGCGCAGGTCGCGCTCGGCGGCCCGCCGGTCGCCCGACTCCTCGACGGCCAGCTCGTACTCCGGGCCGAACCGCTCCTGCAGTTGGTCCGATCGCCGGCGTTGATACCAGTAGGCGGCCGCTGCGACCACGAGCAAGACCACAACGATGACGATGATGATGACGACGGTGTCCATCGATCCTCCAGTCCAGACTCACCAGATTGGCCTCCCCAGGCCAATTCGGTACCCAGCACGGACCGGCTCAAGCAAACAGCCGGCCACCACCTCGGTGACCGGCTGGATGCTTGGAGCTGCGGAGTCAGGGCTTGGGGGCCAGCTTGTGGACGACGATGCCGGACTTGAAGGTGGTCGAGTCGAGCAGGTCGAGATGGGTGATGGCGAGGTCGTCGCCGTTGAACAACCGCTGGCCGCCGGCCAGGACCGGGAAGATCCAGAAGTGGTACTCGTCGACCAGCTTGTGCTCGAGCAGCGTCTTGGAGAACTCGCCGGTGCCCCACTTCAGCAGGTTGCCGCCGTCCTCCTCCTTGAGGCGCTTGACCGCCTCGACGACGTCGCCCTCGAGGATCTGGGCGTTCCAGGTGGCCTCCGTCAGGGTGCGGGAGGCGACGTACTTCGGCATCGCGTTGAGCTTGTCGGCGAAAGGATCACCGGCGCGCTCCGACCAGGCCTCGGCGAATCCTTCGTAGGTGACCCGGCCCAGGACCAGCGCGTCGACGCCTTCCATCAACTGCGCGTTGTAGGAGTTGTGCTCGTCGTCCCAGTACGGGGGGCTCCAGTTCTGGGGGTTGTCGATGGCGCTGTTGAGGGTCATGAAGGTGGTCTCGATCAGCTTCCTCATGGTTCTTGCCTTTCCAGGTTGGTGTTTCAGGGCCGATAGGGGTACTGCGTGCGTGCGTCGCGGAGTGCTCGTGCCCACCAGGTGAGCTGGTCGAGCGTGATCTTGGCCGAGGCCTCCAGACCGGCGCTGTAGCTGGAGTTCTGGCGGGGCCAGCTGCCGTCGGCGGCGAACTGTTCCCAGTAGCAGGGCAACGTGACTGTGTTGCGGATAGCGACCGCGTGGAGCTCGGTGAACACCTGCCGCAGTTGCGCGGCAGCATGCAGACCGCCCGACTCTCGGCCGTACGCGACGATCGCGACCGGCTTGGCGTGCCACTCCTCGTAGTACCAGTCGATGGCGGTCTTCAGCGGCGCCGGAAAGCTGCAGTTGTACTCCGGTGTCACCACCGCGAACGCATCCGCGGCAGCAAGCCTGGGAGCCAGTACTGCGACCTCGGCCGGCGTCGGCTCGTCCGTGTCGGTCAGTGTGCTCGGCAGGTCCGCAGTGAGCAGGTCGATCAGGTCCACGTCGAGGTCGGCCCGCTTGGCCGCGCGGCCGGCGAACCAGTCGGCGACGGTGGGCCCGAAGCGCCCGTTGCGGGTGCTTCCGACGATCACGGCGAGTCGTAGTTTCATCCTGCTCACCTCCTCGGTGCTGATGGGGATGACTCTGCCGGAGACCCTTTACGGTTTCTTTCCGGTCGCTTGATCGCCGATCGTGGTCGGCCGGAAAGATAGGGTGCGGCCATGCGCTTCGGGGTGCTCGGACCGGTCACAGCCTGGACGGACGGTGGTCGCGCCGTCACGATCCCGGGTCTGAAGGTCCGTGCGCTGCTTGCGGACCTCCTGGTGCATGAGGGCCGACCGGTGCCCGCGGACAGGTTGATTGACGACCTCTGGGGCGAGGAACTGCCCGGTAACCCATCCGGCACGCTCTCCGCCAAGGTGTCGCAACTCCGGCGCGCCTTCGAGGACGCAGAGCCGGGCAGCAGGGCTCTGGTGATGTCCGGCCCGGCCGGGTACTCCCTGAAGGTCGACAGCGCCACGTATGACGTACTGCAGTTCGCCTCCCACCTGGAGCAAGGACGGCTCGAGGACGCGCTGGCGTTGTGGCGCGGGCCGGCGTACGCGGATTTTGCTGACGAGGCGTTCGTGGAGACGGCAGTGGCACGGCTGAGCGAGCAGCGGCTCAGTGCGCAGGAGCAGTACTTCGAGGCTCGTGGAGAGAACATCAGCGAGCTGGCGGACCTTGTGGCGCAGCATCCTCTGCGGGAGCGGCTCCGCGCGGCTCACATCAAGGCGCTGTACCGCGCGGGCCGACAGAGCGAGGCGCTAGACAGCTACGAACAGCTCCGCGCGCTCCTGGCTGAGGAACTCGGGCTGGACCCGAGCCCGGAGCTCGCGGCCTTGCAGCAGTCAATCCTCACGCAGGACCTGCCTCAGGTTCGCAGCAACCTCCCCGCACACCTCACAGAACTCATCGGCAGGTCCGAGGCCCTCGCCGAGATCCAGGGCCGCCTGTACGACGATCGTCTGCTGACGCTGACTGGTCCCGGGGGAGTGGGCAAGACGCGACTCGCCTTGGCCGCGGCCGCTGGGGTTGCCGAGCGCTACCGCGATGGAGTGACGTTGGTTGAGCTGGCCGCAGTGGCCCCGGATGCTCTGGACGTGATCAGTTCACTGATGGACGCAGTACAGGTGGCGTTGGACCTTAGGGATGCTGCAGGGCCTGGGGAAGCTGGAGTGGACCGGCTTGCTGCGGTGTTGGGGGAGCGCCTGCTGGTACTGGACAACTGCGAGCACGTGATCGAGGAGGTTGCCGAGGTCACTGACCGGCTATTGGCGGCCGTGCCGGGTCTGCGGGTCCTCGCGACGAGCCGCGAGCCTCTGGGCCTTACGGGCGAGGTTGTGTGGAGTGTGCCGACGCTGGACGTGCCAGGGCCGGCGGACTCCTTGGATGCCTTGACTAGTTCTAGTGCTGTGCAGCTGTTCGTTGCCCGGGCTGCCGCCGCTGATCGGGGCTTCAAGCTGGACGAGGAGACCGCTGCTGCGGTGTCTGTGCTCTGCCGGCGGCTTGATGGGATTCCGTTGGCGCTGGAGCTGGCTGCGACACGAGTGCGCGCGCTCGGCGTACAGGGACTGGTCGCGCGGCTCGACGATCGGTTCCGGCTGCTTGCCACTGGACATCGAGGGGCCTCGCCTCGGCAGCAGACGTTGATGGCGATGATCGACTGGAGCTGGGATCTGTTGTCGCCTCGGGAGCAAGCTGTGCTCCGGCGACTCGCAGTACACACAGATGGGTGTACTGCGGAGGCGGCTGAGGCTGTGTGTCTCGAGGACGACGTACTGGACATCCTTGTGCGTCTGGTGGATCGGTCGTTGGTTGCGGTGGTGCATGTGGCGGACGGGCCGCGGTACCGGCTGTTGGAGTCGGTGGCGGCGTACTGCGTCGACAAGCTGCGTGAGGCGGGGGAGTACGAGCAGGTTCGGCAGCGGCATCACGTCTACTACGTGGAGTTCGCGGAGCGCGCTCGGCCCTACTTGTACGGTCCTGAGCAGAGCAAATGGCTGCAGCGGCTCGACGACGAGACCGGCAACCTGCGGAGCGCACTAGACGGCGCTATAGCCGACGCGGCCGCGGCAGCTGAGCCCGGCGGCGGCCGGGGTGCTGGGCTGGCTCAGCGGTTGGTGGAGGCTCTTGCTTGGTACTGGTTCCTTCGCGGGCGGTTCACCGAGGCGCGGCGGTCTCTGGAGGCTGTGCCCGACTCTCCGAGCGTTGCCGCTTGGCGGGCAGGGTTCATGTTCTTGCAGGGAGACAGCGATGCCGGGGCTGAACGCGACCGTTGCTTGCCGACTGACGACGCCAGAGCCGACTGGTGGCTCGCCTTCACCGGCAGCGACTCCGGCGATCTCGCTGTGTGCCTTGCCCTGCTCGAGCGGAGTCTGCCCGTCTTCGAGGCGGACGGCGATCTTTGGGGTGTGGCCGCAGTACTCGTAGCACGAGCGAAGCACGCTCACGTGCGGGCAGACATGACGGCGCTGGCCAGTGATGCCCAGGAGAGCGCCCGCCTGTTCCGCGAAGTAGGGGATCGCTGGGGTCTTCTCCAAGCCATCGGCTGGCTCGGAGCCCATGCAGAACTGATCGGCGATTTCGAAGAGGCCGCCCGGTTGCATACCGAGGGCTTGCAAATGGCCGAGGAACTCGGGCTCTGGACAGAGGTCGCCGGTGAGTACGGCTGGCTCGGGTGGACCGCAATCCGGCAGGGGGACTACGCGCAGGCTCAGGTCTACGGGGAACAAGGCCTTCGCCTGTCGAACGAGCAGGGCTATCGGTCGACGCAGGCACTGTCGGAAATCGTTCTGGGGTTCGCGGCGCGGCGTTCTGGCGATCTGGACGTCGCGGAGAAACGCCTGCAGTCCCTGGTCGACGCTGCTCGTCGGCAGGACGAGCCGGTGCTCTACCTGTCGATCGTGCTGGACGAACTCGGCTTCACTCTGGAACTGCGCGGCGAGCTCGACACAGCCCGAGCCCTCCACACCGAGGCCTTCCGGATCTCCCAGGACTACGAATCCAGCCGCGGCATGTGCTGGGCCCTCGAAGGCCTCGCTGCCACACTCCCGCACGAGCCAGCCGTCGCCGCCCGCATGCTGGGAGCCGCCGGCTCTACGCGAGTCGCCGACGGCTATGTGGTGACCGCCGCCGAAGCCATCGACATCGAACGCGTGGCTTCATCCGCCCGCACAGCACTAGGCGAGAACTACGACACGCACTACAACAGCGGCCTCTCCATGCAACAAGCCTTCGCCCTGCTCGCCGGTCAGGAGTAGAGGTCGCCGGATAGGTATTTGAGGCCGGTGTCGGCGGCGACGGTGACTACTGTTTGTGCCGGGGTCAGCTCGGTGGCTAGTTGGATGGCTCCGAGGATGTTGACGGCGGAGGACGTGCCGGCGAAAATGCCGTCGCGCCGGGCCAGGGGCTTGACCAGTTGTCTGGCTTGGGACTCCTCGATCGCCCGCGCATCGTCGTACGTGTTGGGAGTGAGCAGAGGCGGGATCGTGCCGGTTGCGGTGCCCTCGACGCGGTGCGGGCCGCCGTACCCTGCCGTGAGCATTGGTGAGCTTGCTGGTTCGAGCGCGACGATCCGAGCGACCTTGGGCCGGATGGCCTGGCCGACTCCGACCAGCATTCCGCCGGTTCCCACGGCTGCGCAGAACACGTCCAGCGTCGTACCGGCCGCTTGCTCGAGGATTTCCTGGCCGAGCACCGCGTAGCCGTCCAGGGCGTCGGTGTTGTTGAACTGGTCGGTCCAGAAGGCGTCGTCGCGCTCGATGATCCGATCCACCTCGGCGCGCATCCGGACGAACAGGTCGGGTGTGATCCGTCCCTCGTCGCTCGGCACCACGACCAGGTCCGCGCCGAAGACCCGCATCGTCCGCAGCTTCTCGGCGGCGAACGCGTCGGACGACACCAACGTCAGCGGGTACCCCTTGACCGCGCAGATGAACGCCAGTGACGACCCGGTGCTGCCGCCGGTGTACTCGACCACCCGCCGCCCGGGCCGCAGTACGCCGCGACGCTCGGCGCCCTCGATTATCGCCAGCGCCATCCGGTCCTTGTAGCTGCCGGTCGGATTGCCACCTTCGAGCTTGACCAGCACCTGCGCGGCTCCGTCGGGCACCGTATGCCGCAGCCGGACGAGAGGGGTGTTGCCGATGGCGTCCAGCGTCGAGCCGAGGATCATGAGGTCAGTCTGCGAACACCGGGGGCACATCGGCAACGATCCGCCTCAGAGTGCGGGTGAACTGGTCCCTTTCGCGCGCCGGAAGGTCGGCCAGCAGCTTGTCCAGCCGCTCCGTGAGCTGAGCGTGGAACCGGTGCACGGCGTCGGCTCCGGCCGCGGTCAGCGACACATTCACCGCCCGGCGATCCTGCGGAACAGCCTCCCGTACTACGAGTCCGCGGTGCTCGGCGCGATCGACCAGCCCGGTCAGGCTGGACCGTTCGAGGCCGAGCGAACCGGACAACTCCGCCATCCCCATCGGGCGATCCGTCAACGTGCACAGCATCTGCGCTTGCGCCACGGTGAGATCACAGCCGCGCCCAATCTCGGCGTACAGGTTCTGCACCAGGAAGGTCAGGCGGACCATTCCGCTGGCGGCACCGAGGGTTTCCTGCACTGGAGGCTCCGCTTGACTTGGCTCGGCTGGACACTGACTTGTGATTGTTCGTGGCACGAAGTAATTTGTTCGTCGAGCCAATATTACGCGACACGAACAATCTGGAGCAACGATGGCGGACTACGGGCACGAGCTGGTCTTCGGCACGTTCCTGACCCCGACGGCCGACAACCCCGACCGGGTGATCGCCCTCGCGCAGCTGACCGAGCAGGTGGGGCTGGATCTCGTCAGCTTGCAGGACCACCCGTACCAGCCGCGATTGCTCGACGCGTGGACGCTGCTGTCGGTGATCGCCGCCCACACTGAGTCGGTGAAGGTCTCCACGAACGTGGCGAACCTGCCGCTGCGGCATCCCGTCGTACTGGCG
>NZ_DASRXP010000737.1:0-9302 GCF_035687465.1 Kribbella sp. | reverse complement strand
CGGACTCCTGGGTGCAGAACACCGTCTACGCGCCCCGCGCCGGCAGCTACACCCTGTACGTCGGGTACGCGAACGGCACGGGCTCCACCGGCAGCCACGGTGCGGTCGTCAACGGCAACAACCAGGGGTCCGTCAGCTATCCGGTCACCGGCTGGGACAACTGGCAGCAGACCTCTGTCCCGATCACCCTGACCGAAGGCTGGAACACCGTCCGGCTGACCAAGGGCGACTCCTACACGGAGGTGGACTACCTCGAGCTCCAGTGAGGGTTGACCCGCTCCCGGAGTCAGGGTTCACCCGGGATCATCCCGTTCGCTGCGTGGCGCAGTACTGGCCTCATGGGCCGGGCCTCGTAGTCTCGGTGTAGCAGTCGTGCATGCGAACGGGGAGTCCGAGAGTTGGCAAAACCACCTGAACAGGTCTCCGGCCATCAGCGCCGGTTACCGATCTGGTTCGACCTGCGCCGCACCACCAGCGGCCTGCAGGCGATGCTGCTCGGCGGTCTGGCGTCCCTGGTCTCGCTGATGATCACGTTCTGGACGCTGCCGCAGATCAGCAGCGACGGATGGATGCCGATCGTCCGGCTGGTCGTGTTGCTGGCTGTGATCGGGCTGATCGTGCGGTGGATCCTGGCCGGGATCGCGATCCTGATCGGATCCGTCGGAGTGCTGGTCGGCGGCCTGTTGTCCCAGTTCGGCGTGGTCTACCTGGGGGTCACCCTCGATCCCGGGGTGAAGATGCACGGCGGCGTCGAGGCGCCGGTGATCGTGTCGATCGTGATGGCGTTCGTCAGCGCCTTCGTCGGCTGGGTCGCGTACGCGGGCAGCGACGATGCCTATGTGTCAGAGGTGATGCGGAACGTCCGGCGGCGGGCCCGGCGGATCCCGGCCGCGCCGAAGACCGGACTGCTGATGATCCAGCTCGACGGGCTGTCCGCGCCACTGCTGAACTGGATGGTGATGGCGGGCAACCTGCCGAACCTCGGCGGCTGGATCCGGGACGGCAGTCACTCGATGATCGGCTGGCACACAGGAGTACCGGCGACCACGCCGGCCAGCCAGGCGGGCATCCTGCACGGTGGCGCCGGCCAGATCCCGGCCTTCCGGTGGTACGAGAAGGAGACCGGCCGGGTGATGGTGACGAACCGCGCCCGGGACGCGGCCGAGATCGAGACCCGGATGTCGACCGGCCGCGGCCTGCTCGCCGACGGCGGGACCAGTATCAGCAACAACTGGTCCGGTGACGCCAAGAAGTCGGAACTGGTCTTCAGCCGTGCCGCGCTGCCGAACGGCCGCAGCCGCGGCTATGTCCGCTTCTTCAGCAGTCCACAGGGTGCCGCTCGCGGTCTGGTGCTCTGCGTCGCCGAGATGGTCAAGGAGATCCACCAGGGACGCAAGCAGCGCCGGCTGAACCTGGTCCCGCGGGTCAAGCGCGGCGGCTCGTACATCTTCCTGCGGGCGATCTCGAACGTGCTGCTGCGCGACCTGAACGTCTCGCTGATCACCGACGAACTGATCGACGGCACCCCGGCGATCTACGTCGACTTCGTCGACTACGACGAGGTGGCTCACCACGCCGGACCGACCCGGGCGGAGTCGCTGCAGACACTGGAAGGCCTCGACCGGGTGCTCGGTGCGCTGAAGCGGATCATCGACACGCTGCCGCACTCGTACGAGATCGTCGTGCTCTCGGATCACGGCCAGAGCCAGGGCTCCACCTTCTTGCAGCGGTACGGACGGACGCTGACCCAGGTCGTCGACGATCTCGTGGACACCACCCGGGAGCCGGTCGCCGCCAGCGGGCGGTCCGAGGCCTGGGGTCCGGTCAACGCGTTCCTGACCGAGTTGAGTCTCCGCCGCAGCGTGGCCGGCACGGTGACCCGCAAGGCGCTGCATGGCAAAGCGGGCAAGGGTGAGGTCCAGCTCGGTCCGGCCGATTGCGAGCCGCCCGTTGCGGCGGACGAGCAAATGGTGGTCACGGCCTCGGGCAACCTCGCGCTGATCTACCTCGCCACCACGATGGGCCGGGTGCCGCTGGAGGAGATCGAGGTACTGCACCCTCGGTTGATCCCGGGCCTGGCGATGCACCCGGGCATCGGTTTCGTGGTGGTCGAGTCGCTGGCCGAAGGGCCGGTGGCGATCGGCCGGGCCGGGGTCCACGTGTTGCGGTCGGGCCGGATCGAAGGGGACGACCCGTTGGCGAAGTACGGGCCGTTCGCTGTCGCGTCCATGCTGCGGCAGGCGGAGATGCCGCACAACGGCGACATCGTGGTGATCAGCCGGGTGGACGACTACACCCAGGAGGTGGCCGCGTTCGAGGAACTGGTCGGCTGCCACGGCGGTCTCGGCGGCTGGCAGACCGAGGCGGTCCTGGTGCACCCGCGCCGCTTCGTGGTGGACGAGCCCCCAGTAGGCTCCGACGCGGTCCACGCACTCCTGATCAGCTGGCTCGACCAGCTCGGCCAGCGCGATCACGCCGCTGACTCCGAGGATCTGGCGGAACGTGTCGCCACTTCGACGGACGCGAGCGTGGAGGCCTGAGTGCAAGTCACCTGGTGGGGACACAGCACCACCACGATCGAGGAGAACGGCACGCGGCTGCTGACCGATCCGGTGCTGACGTCGCGGATCGCCCATGTACGTCGCCGCCGCGGGCCGGCGCCGCTCCCGGCTGCCGGCGAGTGCGACGCGGTGCTGGTGTCGCACATGCATGCGGATCATCTGCATCTGACCTCGCTTCCCCTGGTCGCCGCCGACGCCGCGCTCGTCGTACCGCGGGGCGCGGCGAAGCTGATCCACGCCGACTGCGGTCCGGCGTACTCGGACCGTTGCATCGAGGTTGCCCCGGGCAACCAGGTTCGGATCGGCGGGCTGGACATCACCGCCGTGACAGCAGCGCACGACGGACGCCGGCTGCCGTGGTCCTCGTACAGCGGACCGGCGCTCGGCTACCGGATCGAGGGTTCGCCGAGCGTCTGGTTCGCCGGCGACACCGACCTGTACGACGGTCTCGCGGCGGAAGCTGGTCCGGTGGATCTGGCCCTGGTTCCGGTGGGTGGCTGGGGCCCTTCGCTGGGGGAGGGACACCTGGATCCGGTCCGGGCGGCCGAGGCGGTTCGCCTGGTGGGCGCGCGAGTGGCGATCCCGGTGCATTTCGGGACGTTCTGGCCGATCGGGTGCGACTGGCTGAGGCCGGAGTTGTTCCTGCCGCCGGGAGAGAGGTTCAAGGAAGCGATGGCTGAGGTCGACGCCGCCGTCCGGGTGGAGTTGCTGGTACCAGGGGAGTCGACCGAGGTGGTCCATTCATGACGGGTCAGACCGACTTCGATCTCTGGTACCTGATCGTGCTCGCCGGGGCGGTGCTGTTGGGTGCGGTGCTGCCGGTGCTCCCGACGGGCGCGGCCGTGTCGGCGGGCGCAGTACTGGCGTCCCATCACAACCCGATCGGGTTGGTCGGCGTGCTGATCGCGGGCGCGGGCGGGGCCTACCTCGGTGACCTGATCGTGTACGCCGGGGTGCGGGCGGGCGGGGAACGCCTTGCCAAGCGGGTCGGATGGTTGCGCGACAACGCCTCGCTCGACGCGCTTCGGGTGCGGTTGTCCGAGCACGAGATCACGGTGCTGCTGACGTCCCGGTTGATCCCGGGCGGGCGGGTGCCGGTGCTGCTCGCTGCCGGGCTGGCGGGGTACCGCTGGCACCGGTTCGCGGTGGTGGACCTGGCGGCATCGTCGCTGTGGTCCGCCGTCTACATGGCGATCGGCCTTCTCGGTTATGCGCTCTTCGACAAGCCCTGGCAGGGCGTAGTCGCAGCGATCGCCTTGGTTCTACTCACCACCCTGATCAGCACCGCGATCCAACGCATCCGCCGCAAACGCGCCGAATCAGCCGCGGCACCAACCTGCGATACCGGCGGTCCCGTCTCCGAGGCCAAGTAGAAGTCAGACGCCGAACTTGGTGGTGCGGAGGCGGTCGATGGTTTGGGCGTCGCCTTCGAGTTTGACCTGGGCGACCGGCTGGCGGCCGGAGAAGAACAGCACCAGTTCGGCCGGCTCACCGGTGGCCGTGACGGAACCCAGTTCGTTCGGCTTCTTCGCCACGGTCGACGTGCCGTCCGGGAGCCGTAGTACCAGACCGCTCGGCGCCTTGCGGGCGACGCCCTTCGCTGTCAGCCGGAGCCCCTTCCACAGACCCTGCTGCTGGTCGGCCGGCAGTTCGCGGACAACGAAGTCGGCGACCGCCCGGCGGACGTCCTCGTGGTGGATGAAGTACTCGGTCGTGTTCAGGTTGTGGCCCAGGCCGGGGAACGAGTAGATCGAGAAGGTCGGCGGCCCGTAGCGGACCTTGTCGACGATCTCGGCGTACGAGTACTTGTTCTTGGTCTGCGCCATCCGCCGCGCGGTGGTGTCCGCCAGCGCCGGGATCATGATGCCCGGACCCGCCAGCGGATCCGCCTCCCGGACGTAGAGGTGGACGGCCAGATCGTAGGTCGTCCATCCCTCGCACAGGGTCGGCTGGTCCGGCCCGACCCGATCGAAGAGATCACACAGAGCGAGTCGCTCCACCCGGCTGTAGTCGGTCATAAGTCGATCGTAGTTGTCGGTACCCAATGGCAGAATGTCATTCGTTGTCAGCCCTGTGGCTGGCTATGCCCCTGACAGTGTCGTCCTAAGGATGTGTGCGTGCCGTCGCCGAGTGTCCCCAGCAAGGGAAGCGTGACCAGACGTGGGTTCGCGGTACTCGCGGTCGGAATCCGTGAGGAGCCCTGGGTCTTCGTCATCTCGGGGTTGTTGAGCACGCTGTACGGCGCGATGACCGTGGCCGACGGGTGGGCACTGGGGTGGTCGACGGACCACGTGATCCGCCCGGCGCTCGAGCGCGGCGACACCACCTTCGGCGCGGTGGCCGGGATGGTCTCGCTGTTCCTGGGGATCGCCGTACTGCGTGCCATCGGCGTGGTCGGCCGACGGGTCGGAGCCGGCGTGATGCAGTACCGCCTGCAGGCGACGTACCGGCGTCGTGTCACCCGGCAGTACCTCAAGCTGCCACTGGAGTGGCACCACCGGCACCCGACCGGGCAACTGCTGTCCAACGCGAATGCCGACGTCGAGTCGACCTGGTATCCGATCGCCCCGCTGCCGATGGCGGTCGGCGTGATCGCGATGCTTGGCTTCGCGATCGCGGCGATGTTCGCGGCTGACGTGTGGCTCGCGCTGGTCGGCTGCCTGGTCTTCCCGCTCGTCTTCGTCGCGAACGTGATCTTCCAGCGCACGCTGCAGCCGCTGGCGACCCGGGCCCAGCAGCTCCGCGCCGACGTCTCCGAGGTCGCGCACGAGTCGTTCGACGGCGCGCTGGTGGTGAAGACGCTGGGCCGGGAGGCCGCGGAGACCGAGCGGTTCAAGAAGCCGACGCTCCTGCTGCAGGACGCGAACATCAAGGTGAACAGGGCTCGCGGGGCCTTCGACCCGGTGATCGAGGGGCTGCCGCGCCTCGGGGTACTGGCCGTTCTGCTGGTGGGAGTCGGCCGGGTCCGGTCGGGCGCGGCCGATGCCGGTGACGTGGTGCAGGTGGCGTTCCTGTTCACGCTGATCGGGTTCCCGATCCGGGCGCTCGGCTGGGTGCTCGGCGAGCTGCCGCGATCGGTCGTCGGCTGGGATCGCGTCCAGCGGGTGCTCACAGCCGAGGGCGGGATGGAGTACGGCGAGCAGCGGCTGACCTCGACCGGGGCGGCCAGGCTCGAGGTGTCCGAGCTGCGGTTCGGCTATCTGCCGGATCGCGATGTGCTGGCCGGGGTGGACTTCACGCTGGAGCCGGGGCGGACGGTGGCTGTGGTCGGTCCGACGGGATCCGGCAAGTCGACGATGACCACCATGCTGACCCGGCTGGTCGACCCCGAGGAGGGTTCGATCCGGATCGACGATCTGGATCTGCGCTCGCTGGCCCGCGACGAGCTGGCCGGCTCGGTCGCGCTGGTCGCGCAGACCGCCTTCCTCTTCGACGACACGATCCGCGGCAACATCACCCTCGGCGGCGACTACAGCGACGAGGACGTGTGGGACTCGCTCCGCATCGCCCAGGGCGACGGGTTCGTGAAGTCGCTGTCGCACGGCCTCGACACGAAGGTCGGCGAACGCGGTACGACGCTGTCCGGGGGCCAGCGGCAACGAATCGCACTGGCCCGGGCTCTGGTACGGCGTCCCCGGCTGCTGATCCTCGACGACGCCACGAGTGCCGTGGATCCCCAGGTCGAAGCGCGGATCCTGGCCGGCCTGCGCAGCGCAGTACAGGATGCTGCTGCGGACACGACCGTGCTGGTGATCGCCTATCGCAAGGCGACGATCGCGCTCGCGGACGAGGTGCTGTTCCTGGATGAGGGGCGGATCGCCGACCAAGGCACGCACCTGGAGTTGCAGGCCCGGTCGGCCGCCTACCGGGACCTCGTCGACGCCTATGAGAAGGACGCGGCGAGACGTGAGGAAGAGGCTGAGCTCGCTGCCGAGCTGGATGATCTGGATTCCGAAGGAGCATCCGCATGAGCACCGCTGAGGCGAGTAGCCGGCTGGACCACGGCGACGATGCCAATGGGCTGGAGACCCTGCGCCAGGGGGTCCGGGTGTCGCCCGAGCTGATCAAGGGCTGGTGGATCACCGGGCTGCTCGCGCTGACGATGACCGCCGGCCGGATCGTCGTACCGATTGCGGTGCAGCAGACGATCGACAAGGGTCTGTCGGCGGCCGGCGGGCCGGACATGTCCTTTGTGGCGTGGATGTGCGTGCTCTGTGCCGGTGGCGTGCTCGTCACGGGCATCGCGTCGTACTTCACCACCGTGCGGCTCGCGACGAACTCCGAGCGCGGGCTGGCGACGATGCGGATCAAGGCGTTCCGGCACGTGCACGACCTGCCGGTGCTGACCCAGAGCACCGAGCGGCGGGGCGCGCTGGTCAGCCGGGTGACGTCGGACGTGGACACGGTGTCGCAGTTCCTGCAGTTCGGCGGGTTCATCTTCCTGGTCAGCCTCGGGCAGATGGTGCTCGCGACCGTGGTGATGTTCGTCTACTCGTGGCAGCTCGCGCTGGTGGTGCTGCTCTGCTTCGTGCCGCTGTTCGCGAGCTTGAAGTACCTGCAGCGGAAGATGTCGGCGGCGTACGGGATCGTGCGGGCGAAGGTCGGCGACATGCTGTCCGCGATCGCCGAGCCGGTGGTCGGTGCCCAGATCGTCCGGGCGTACGCGGTCGAGCAGCGCACCCAGGGCCGGATCGACGCGTCCATCGAGGACTACCGGCGGACCGCGACCCGGGCCCAGACGCTGACCGGGGTGACCTTCTCGATCGGTGGTCTCGCCGCGGGGCTGGCGAATGCCGGCGTACTGACCGCGGGCGTGCTGCTCGGGATCGACGGGCACGCGACGCTGGGGGAGATCCTCGCGTTCATGTTCCTGGTCGCGCTGTTCTCCGACCCGGTGCAGATCGCGACCCAGGTACTGACCGACGCCCAGAGCGCCTTCGCCGGCTGGCGCCGGGTGCTCGGCGTGATCGCCACCCCGGCCGACGTGGTGGACCCGGGTGAGAACGGCGTCTCCCAACCGCGGGGTCCGGTGACGGTCGAGTTCGCCGATGTCGACTTCGCTTACCCCGAAGGCGAGCTCGTACTGCGCGACGTCAGCGTCCGGCTGGAACCCCATCGCAGGGTCGCTGTGGTCGGCGAGACGGGTTCGGGCAAGACCACTTTCGCCAAGCTGCTCACGCGGTTGATGGATCCCACGTCGGGCGAAGTACTGCTGGACGGGGTGAACGCGCGGGAGATCTCGTTCGCGTCGTTGCGCGAGCGGGTCGTGATGGTGCCGCAGGACGGGTACCTGTTCGACTCGTCGCTCGCGGAGAACGTGCGATTCGGCCGACCTGACGTGAGCGACGAGCAGTTGCTGGAGGCGTTCGCGGATCTGGGACTGTCGGACTGGCTGGAGTCGCTGCCGGACGGGCTGGACTCGTCTCTCGGTCAGCGAGGCGAGTCCCTGTCCGCGGGCGAACGGCAGTTGGTCGCGCTGGTCCGGGCGAACATCGCCGACCCCGACCTCCTGGTCCTCGACGAGGCGACCTCCGCGGTCGACCCCGGTACCGAGGTCCGGGTGAACGCCGCCCTGGAACGCCTGATGGCAGGCCGCACCTCGGTGACGATCGCGCACCGGCTGTCCACTGCGGAAGCGGCCGACGAGGTCCTGGTCTTCGACAACGGCCGCATCGTCGAACGCGGTCCCCACGCCGACCTCGTCGCGGCAGACGGCGTCTACACCCGCCTCCACGCCAGCTGGATAGCCCAACGCACCGCCCTGTAACAGCATCCGGCGCCGGGTAGCAGCGCCCGCGCCGCGGACTAGCGGTATCCGGCGCTGCTGGGTGGCAGCGCCCGACGGGACGGCATCCCGTACACAGCCCAGCGGGCCGGGGGAGAGAGTGACCCGGCCCGCTGGCTTCGGTGTTGTCCTTTGGCGCTTCGTGCTGCGTTGCCGCTGATGGTTTCGTGCGGTGTTGCCGGGTGGTGATGGGCCGCGCTGGTGAGGCAGCGCGCCCTGGCTCCAGGGGTCAGGCCTTCGGCGCAGCACCGTTCTCGTGCCCGGCGCCTGGCTGCGGCACCAGCAGGAACTCGACGCCGCCCTTCTCGTCCACTGCCGCATCCAGAATCTTGTCGTCCAGCGCACCAGCTGCATTCGGCTCGAGGAACACCCGCGCGCCGCTCTCCTCGACCACCTGATCACCCGGGTACGGCGACTCGGTCGTGGTGACCGCCAGCGAAGGATCAGCCGGATTCTCCTGCGAGATCCGGACGCCGGCACCCTCCGGTGCGCCCTCAACACCCGTGATGCTCTTGATCACCAGGGTGGCGTTCTCTGTCAGGGTAAGCACAACAAACTCCTAGCATCGATTGCGATGAACCCGCCCCGTGCCCGTTCCCCCCACCCCCAAACATCCCCGCCTCGCCTGGTCCGCAGGCGCAGATGGTTCGCCGCTCGGCGAGTGCAGGTGGTTGGTCGGCGATGGGTGGATGTGGTTCGCCGGGTGCATAGGTGTGGGTGGTTCGCGGGTAGGTGCATGTGGTTCGCGTCGCCGGGCTGCGTGAGTTTGCTGGTCGTGGTGAGGTGAGTCAAGGGCGCTTCGCGGCCCTTCGGGCTCGAACAAGTTCGACCCTTGACACCCACCACCTCGGCCAGGGAAGGACGCAGCTACGCGGATCCCGCGCAGAGGTATGAGCTGCATCAGGGGATTCCGTCCGCCCGGGTGGTTCCGGCGGGATGTTCGGCGCTTCCGCTGA
>NZ_DASRXP010000736.1:0-2043 GCF_035687465.1 Kribbella sp. | reverse complement strand
GACCCACCGCCGTCGGACGCGCCTTCGACGCCCCCCTCAGCAGACCCACCGCCGACGGACGCGCCTTCGACGCCGCCCCCGGCGGACGCATTGCCAACGGCGCCGCCAGCAGACGGACGGCCGACCCTGCCTCCAACCGATCAACCACCCACAGATCCGCCGACCACCACCTCGCCTCCAACGACCCCAGCCGCCCGCCTTCACCTGCCCACCCGCCGCAAACCGCCCACTCCGATCCCCACCGCTCCCGCCCGCGTCCCCACCACTCCATCCCCAGACCCGGCGTCCACCTCGCACGCCGACGCCGCACCCTTCTCCACCTCCCCGCAACCAGCCGGTGGGGGACTCGCACAGCCGCCCAAGCGCGGACAAGCCCCCAAACGCAAGGGCAGCCGACGAGCCCGCGGCCGAGCCAGCCCCACGCGACGCAAATTCGGCCGCTCCACCAACAGCTCAGCCAGCCACTCGCCCAACAGTTCCGCCAGCCACTCGCCCAACAGTCCTGCCAGCGGTTCTCCCAGCGCTTCCGGTAGTCGTTCTTCCAGCCGCCCCGCCCGTCGCTTTCCCGACAGCTCGGGCAGCCGTTCACCGGGCCGAGACACCAGTCGCCGCCTTGGCCAGATGCTGGCTCCCACCCGGCGACGTACCCGCTCAAGGAGGTCGGCCTACGGCATCCTGGCGATGGCAGGTCTCGCCGCGGTCCTCGTGCTCATCGTCGGCCTGGTGACCATCGGCGTACTCGGTTCACCCACCGGCGGCCCGGCCTCAGCCTCTGACGCTGCATCAGCCTCAGGCCCTACGGACGCAGCAGCCTCCAGCCCCGAGGGCACGTCAGCCTCCGGCTCTGATGGCACGCCGTCCCCAAGCGCACCGAAGGGCACATCCATCCAGAGCACGCCGTCGCCAAGCGCTCCGCCGCCATCCAGACCCAGCACCCCGTCCAGACCCAGCACGCCGGCTACCTCCAGTGCACCAGCAACCTCCAGCCCGCCGCCGACAATCGGTACTCCGGCGACACCACCCCTGGCCGGCGAATCCAACACCGTCGATCAATGGTTGCGAACCCTGCAGGCACTCGACCAACGGAGATCCCAAGCGTTCCAATCCCTCAACGCCGCCGACCTGGACGCGGTGTACCTCCCCGGCAGCCCACCCTGGCTCTCCGATCGCTCCCTGCTGACGTCCTACCGAGATCAGCAGCTACGGATCGAGGGCCTACGCATGCAGATCCAAACCCTCGAGATAGAACGCCCAGGCCCAACCACCGTCGTCCTCCGCATAGTCGACCGCCTGGCCGCCGGCACCGCCGTAGACCACTCCGGCCACCGCACCTCCCTCCCACCCGGCACCCCCACCGCCCGCCGAATCACCCTCACCGCAACCCAGAACACCTGGCGAATAGCCGCAATCACCAAAGCCTGACGACCTCCCACCAACCCACACGGCCCACGTCCGCGGCTCCACGGCCCCGCAGCCCCGCAGCCCCGCAGTGATTGAGCCGGTGCAGCCGGTGGTGTCAACCCGTCAGACTGGTTGCCGTCAGCAATGGCCTGGAGCCGGGCGTTTCATCTCGCAGCGTCATCCAGATCTCCTCCACTCCTCGCTGCCCGGCCCCAGTGCCGAGCCCTCAGCACCTGGCGTCCGATTCTCACTACTCGGCCCAGCATCCCGCGCCCGGCCCTCGCACCCGGCCCTCAGCACCCGGCCCTCAGTCCCGCACTGGGTACGAGCGCAGAGTGTGCTCGATTTGTGTCGGAGTGTATTCGAACATACACTCGATTCATGAGCAGACTCCCCAGCGGCCATCCAGCGGACGGGCCCGACCGGGTCCCGCCGGTGGGCGCCCGCGGGGTGCCGCCAGATGGCGGGCCGGTGCCACCGCGGCATCGGTCGGGCGGGCCGCTGCGCCCGGTCACGCCGCTGGCCGGGCAGTCCCCGCCGGTGGACTCGCCGCCGGTCGTGGACTCGCCGCCGGCACCAGGGTCACAGTCGGCGTCACGGGGGTCGCGGTCGTCTTGGGGGAGTTTGTTGCGGTTGGACTTC
>NZ_DASRXP010000735.1:0-10532 GCF_035687465.1 Kribbella sp. | reverse complement strand
ACCTGCCCGCGCGCCCCCGGGCCGCTTTGCAGACCTACATCTCGCGGCTCCGGACCCTGCTCGGCGGCAACCCGGTCATCCGCACCGAGCCGGCCGGCTACGTGATCAGCGTGGACGAGAACCAGGTCGACCTGGTCCGGTTCCGCCGCCTGGTCTCGGCCAGCACTGTGACCGCCGATCCGGCCGAGCGAACCCGGCTCCTGACCGAGGCTCTGGCTCTGTGGCGGGGCGAGCCCCTCGCTGGTCTGACGGCCGGCGCACTGATCCGCGATGCCGTGCCGATGCTGGCCGAGGAACGCCTGCATGCCACAGAACTGCTGCTGACGGCTCGCCTCGAGCGGGGCGACCACGCCGCTGTGACCTCGGAGCTTCGTGGCCTGACGCGGCGGCACTCCCTGCGCGAGTCGCTGTGGGCCCTGCTGATGCAGGCGCAGATCCGGGCCGGGCGGCCGGCCGATGCGCTGGCCACCTTCAGCGAGGCCTCCCGCCTGCTCGCTGACGAACTCGGCCTCGATCCGGGCCCCGCGCTACGCCGACTGCACCAGACCGTCTTGGCCACGGATGCCCGGGCCGCCGCGGTACGAACAGCCCGCGAGGTCATTCCGCACCAGCTCCCCACTGTCGGACGGACCTTCGTCGGCAGGTCCCGGGAGCTGGACCAGCTCGACAAGGCGCTGCTCGGCCTCACCGGGTCGATCGCGGTGATCTCCGGTACCGCGGGAGTGGGCAAGACCGCTTTGGCTGTCCGATGGGCCGAGCGGGCGACTGCGGAGTTCCCCGACGGACAGCTGTATGTGAACCTGCGCGGCTTCGATCCCTCGGGTGACCTGGTCAGCCCGGAGGACGCAGTACGGGGGTTTCTTGATGCGTTGCAGACAGCGCCTGGGCGGATCCCGTCGGGTGCCGCTGCACAAGCTGCTTTGTACCGGACCCTGCTGGCGGACCGGCGGTTGCTGATCGTGCTGGACAACGCCCGCAGTGCGGCGCAGGTCCGGCCTCTGCTGCCCGGCGGGAACGGCTGTCGCGTGGTGGTGACCAGTCGGAGCACTCTGCCGGGTTTGCTGGCCAGTGAGGGCGCCTACCCGCTCACGCTCGACCTGATGGACTGGGACCAGGCCCGCGCCTTACTGGAGGGCGCAGTCGGTGCCCAACGGCTAGACGCCGAGCCGGACGCAGCAGAGGAACTCGTAGACCTTGCAGCGCGGTTGCCGCTCGCCCTGTCGCTAGTGGCAGCCCATGCAGCCGCGCATCCGACGTGGTCACTCGACGCGGTGGCGACGGACCTCCGGCGTACGCGGCAGGGCTTGGACGTGTTCGCCGGCGAGGATCAGGCGACAGACCTGCGCGCCGTCTTCTCCTGGTCCTATCAGCTGGTCACGTCAACCTCCGCGCGCATCTTCCGACTATCTGGTGTGCACCCAGGCCCAGACCTGTCCGTCGGCGCCGCAGCAGCCCTCGCCGGTACTACGCCCGACCGCGTGCGCCCGGCTCTCGCGGAGCTGGAGCGGGCTCACCTGGTCAGTCAGCCCAGTCCCCAACGCTATTCCGCCCACGACCTCCTGCATGTGTACGCCGGAGAACTGGCCAAGGCGCAGGAGAATCAGCACGAGGCCATCCGGCGGCTCCTCGACTACTACCTCCGTACTGCGGATGCCGGCGACCAGTGGTTACGCCCGCACCGGGATCCCGACCAACTGCCCGAGCAGGGCAGACCGGCGTACGTGCAGGGCTTCTCTGGCTACCAGGAGGCGTTCGACTGGTTCGAGGTCGAGCATCCGAATCTGGTGTGTCTCGTGGAGTACGCGGCCCGGCACGGGTTCGACGGGCACGCCACCCACCTGGCAAGGACTATGACCGGGTTCCTGGAGCGCCGTGGGCTCTGGAACACCTGGGTGGACGTGATGCAAACCGCTGTAGAGGCCTGCGAACGGACCAGCGACCTGCCCGGCCAGGTGATGGCCCGCCGCTACCGTGCACACGCTCTGGCCCGGCAGATCCGGCTGGAAGAGGCTCTGGTCGAGGCAGAGACCTCGCTGCACCTCGCTGTGGAGACCGGCGATCAACTGGCGGTGGCCTGGTGCCATCGGATGGTCGCATTTGTTCTGGCACAACAAGAACGGTTGAAGGAGTCCTACGAGTACGACCAGGTCGCGTCGGACCTCTTCAAGGTCGTCGGGCACCGCATGGGTCACGCGCTGGCGCTGAACTCGCTCGGCTGGTTGCAGGCCTCTGCCTTCGGCGACTACGACCAGGCGCTCGTCCTCTGCAAGGAGGCGCAAGCCCTTTACCGCAAGGTCGACCACAAGCTGGGCGAGGCGGCGACCTGGGATCACCTGGGCTACGCGTACAGGGGACTGACGGATTACACCCAGGCAATTCACTGCTACGAACAGGCTTTGGCGCTCTACCGCGAGCTGAACGACGTCTACTACCAGGCGCTGATGCTGCAGAATCTGGGAGACGTACAGCACCAGCTCGCGGACAACGACGCCGCCGGAACCTCCTGGCAGGCCGCCCTCAGCCTGCTCAACCAGCTGAACCACCCGGCTGCCGAGGCGGTCGACAGCCGGCTGGCTGAGCTATGCTCTTCCCCGCGCCCGGGGAGCCCCGGTCCCTGAACCAGGACTCCCCGGAGTCCTTGCTCGACCTGCGGACCGCATCAGGTCGGGAGCAAACCCCCGCCAGATGAGGATGAGCGACAGACCTTTCAAAACACTTTCACCCCCTGTGAAACACAGTTGCGAGCAACGTCACGTCGATCGAGGCAAACCCTGGCGTGGTCCAGCTCGTTGATCCCCGTGCCGGGTCGACCTACTGGAGAAAACACTTGTCTTTCGCCGTACCGCTGTTTCTCTGGTACTTCCTGCCCGCGGTCCTGCTGGCGACCTGGGTGCTGCCCAAAAGTGCGCGCAACGGGGTTCTGGCGGTCTCCTCGCTCGGGTTCTACGCCGTCGGCGGCAAGGAGTTCGTCTTCCTGCTGCTCGCGCTGATCGCGATCAACTACACGGCCGGCCTGGTCATCGGCGGGCTGCCGCCACGCTGGCGCAAACCGTTGCTGGTAACGACTGTGGTGCTCGACCTGGCCGTGCTCGCGGTCTGGAAGTACGCCGGCTTCGCCTCCACCGTGGTGCACTCGATGGCCTCGGCGATCGGGATCGGCGACACCCGGCTGATCAGTCTCGCGCTGCCGATCGGGATCAGCTTCTTCACCTTCCACCACCTGTCGTACGTGGTCGACATCTATCGCGGCAGCCGGGTGCCGATGCGCAACCCGCTCACCTTCATCACCTACATCGCGATGTTCCCGCAACTGGTGGCCGGACCGATCGTGCGGTACCACGAGATCGCGGACCAACTGCGGGACTCCGATCGCGACCGGATGGCCAACTTCATCGAGGGATTCCCGCGGTTCGCCTGGGGGTTGTTCAAGAAGGTTGTGATCGCCGATTCGCTCGCCCCGGTGGCCGATGCCGCCTTCGCGACCTCGGATCCTTCCACCGCGACCGCGTGGATCGGCGCGCTCGCCTACACGGGACAGATCTATTTCGACTTCTCCGGCTACTCCGACATGGCGATCGGTCTCGGCCTGATGTTCGGCCTCCGCCTGCCGGAGAACTTCGCCCGCCCGTACTCCGCGATCTCGGTGACCGATTTCTGGCGGCGCTGGCACCAGTCGTTGTCACGCTGGTTCCGCGACTACCTGTATGTACCGCTGGGCGGCAACCGGGGTGGCACCTTCAAGACGTACCGCAATCTCAGCATCGTCTTCCTGACGACAGGTCTGTGGCACGGTGCCGCCTGGACCTTCATCATCTGGGGCGCGTACCACGGCCTGTTGCTGATCATCGAACGCGCGACCGGGCTCGGCCGCTCCACCAAGTGGGCCGCACCGCGGCGCGCGATCACCTTCCTGCTGGTGATCTTCGGCTGGGTGCTGTTCCGCGCCGCGGACCTGCCGGCTGCCGGGCGCATGCTCGGCGCGATGCTGAATCCCTTGCACGGTTGGGATCTGCCGCCTGAGCTGGCGATGCTGCTGTCCGGACACCGGATCGCCCTGCTGGTCCTGGTCGTCGCTTCGGCGATGATCCCGGCGGCCTGGGTGTCGGGTCGCGTGATCGACGGGATGCAGGAAGCCCCGACCTGGGCCCGCCGGACGATGCGCTCCCTCGCGCTGGCGGCAGCGCCGTACGCGGCGATCGTCACCGTGGCCGGCACCTTCAGCCCCTTTCTCTACTTCCAGTTCTGAGGAGGATCCAGATGAAGCTCAGGCGTGCGGCGATACTCGTGATCGGGCTGGCGTTCGTCTTCGGCCCGGGAGTCGGGTATGCGCTCGGCCTGCGCCAGAAACCACTCGACAACCGGCCGATCGCCGCGGCCCCCGCGGCGTCGGACGGCTTCGGCGCACTGGACGCCCTCGGCCCGTGGGCCGCGGATCGGGTGGCCGGGCGGACGGCCGGGGTCGAGGCGAAGTCGTGGTTCGACTTCAACGTCCTGCGCGAACTGCCGGCCAACAGCAAGGTGGTGCGTGGTCAGGACGGCAACCTCTTCCTGGCCGAGGACTTCACCCGGCTCTGTCAGCGGAACGCGCAGTTCCAGCAGGCCCTGGACGACTTCGCGAAGCTCGCGGAAGTGATCGAGCAGTCCGGCCGGAACGTGGTCTTCACGATCGGCCCGAACAAGTCCTCCGTGATCGGCGAGGACCTGCCATCCGTAGTACCGACGGGCGCTTGTGCTCTGGACGGCATCACTCAGCAGAACGAGATTCTCGACACCTACCAGCACCCTTCCTGGGTAGGTGTGCGTGAGCAGCTGACGGGCTCACAGACCTACTGGAAGACGGACTCCCACTGGTCGACCACCGGCGCGGCCATCTTCTCGAAGGAGCTCGCCGCGCATTTCGGTCCCCGCCTGGCCTCGCGCATCACGACGACCCCGGAGACCATCACCAAGACCGCCGACCTGAACGTCCTGCTCGGCCTCACGGCGAAGGAATCCCCACCCTCTCTACAGGTTTCCACCGGTACTACGGTGACGCCGCAGCCCGGGTGGATCGCCTACGACCCGCTCAAGGAGCTGGTCGGCAAGGAGCGCTGGACCACCCGGCCGGCGACCGGCCTGGTCCCCGGCAAGTCGGTCATCGTCGGCGACTCCTTCGCGTACTACGCGCTGGGCAACCTGCGACCACTGTTTGCCGACGGCACCTTCCTGTGGACCGGCCACGTCAGCGAGACCGAGATCGTCAACGCGATCAGGGATTCCGACACCATCGTCCTCGAAATGGTCCAGCGCAGCATGGCGACCACCCACATGTTCTCGTCGGCCACCTTCCGCCAGAAAGTGGCCGACGCCCTGACCGTCGCTGCCCCGTAGGCAGCGACTCAGCCGAGGTCGGGGAACCAGATCTTGATCTCGCGGGAGGCGGACTCCGCGGAGTCGGAGCCGTGCACGAGGTTCTCGCGGTTGGAGAGGGAGAAGTCGCCGCGGATGGTGCCGGGGGCGGCCTTGCGGCCGTCGGTGGCGCCGTTCAGGGCGCGGATCACCTCGATCGCCTCGTCGCCCTCGAGGACCAGCGCGATCAGCGGACCGCTGGTGACGAACTCGCGCAGCGGCGGGTACCAGGCCTTCTCGACGTGCTCGGCGTAGTGCTGGTCGGCCATCTCACCGTCGATCGTGCGCAGGTCCATCGCGACGATGCCGAGTCCCTTCGCTTCGAACCGGCCGAGGATCTCCCCTGCCAGACCACGGCGTACCGTGTCGGGCTTCAGCAGGACGAGGGTGCGCTGCGACATTTCTCTTCTCTCTCTGGATAGATCTTCGTGGATTGTGGGGCACCTTGGGCGGATGAGCCTAACCGGCCTGCGGTTGCTGTGCGGCCTTGGCTTCGTCGATGCGGCGGCCGAGGACGATCGCCATCACCCAGAAGGCGGCGAAGGCCAGGCCGAGGACGAACATCACCGGTACGACGAAGCCGAGTCCGACGGCTGCCACCTGGATCACCCAGCCGATGGCGTAGCCGACCTGGTTGCGCAGGAGTCCTGCCGCGACGATCGCCAGGAGCGCGAGCCCCAGGCACAGCGGCAGCGCAGTACTGGGTTCGACGTCGGCGACGGAGATCATCACCGGCGTGACGAGGGCCAGGATGAGTGCTTCGAAACCCAGCACGATCGAGGCCAGGGATCTCATTTGGTGCCCTCGTCCGCCCGCGGCCGGCGTACCAGCAGTTTGCGGGCCTCACCGGCGGTGATCACACTGCCGGTGATCAGTACGCCGCCGGTGCCCATGGCGATCGCGTTCTCCTCGGCCAGGCGGATCGCGTCGTCGATCGCGTCGAGCAGCTTCGGCCGGACCAGCACCCGGTCCTCGCCGAACACCTCGGCCGCGATCTCCCCGAGTTCCTCGGCCGGCATCGACCGCTCGAAGGAGTTCCGGGTGCAGACGACGGTCTCCATGATCGGCTCGTACGCCTCGAGCATGCCGTACACGTCCTTGTCCTTCATGCACCCGAGGACGCCGATCAGCGGGTTGAACGCGAACGCCTCGGTGACGGTGGCCGCGGTCGCCTCGGCGCCGTGCGGGTTGTGCGCGGCGTCCACGATGATGGTCGGGCTGGTCCGGACCACCTCCATCCGGCCGGGGCTCGTCGCCTCGGCGAATCCGGCCTGGATCAGCTCGGTGGTCAGCCGTCCCTCGGTCTGCGCGGTGGCTCCGAGCAGCGCCTCGACGGCCGCGAGCGCGGTGGCCGCGTTGTGCGCCTGGTACTCACCGTGCAGCGGCAGGAAGATGTCCTCGTACTCCCCGCCCAGCCCCTGGATCGAGATCAGCTGGCCGCCGACCGCCACGGACCTGGTGGTGACGCCGAACTCGATGCCCTCCCGCGCGACCTGAGCGCCGACCTCGGCCGCCCGGCGGAGCAGCACTTCGAACACGTCGAGGCTCTGCTGCGACATCACCGCGGTACCGCCGGGCTTGATGATCCCGGCCTTCTCCCCGGCGATCGTGACCGGATCCGTCCCCAGCAGGTGCGCGTGATCGACCGCGACCGGGGTGATCACGGAGACGACGCCGTCGGCGACGTTGGTGGCGTCCCAGCTGCCGCCGAGACCCACCTCGATGACGGCCACGTCCACCGGGGCATCCGCGAACACGGCGTACGCCATCACGGTCATCACCTCGAAGAAGGACAGCGGGTTGTCGAACTCGCTGTCGACCACCTCCAAGTACGGCTCGAGCTCGGCGTACGCCTCGGTGAACCGCTCCTCGCTGATCGGCTCGCCACCCAGCGTGATCCGCTCGCGGACCGTCTCCAGGTGCGGGCTGGTGAACCGGCCCGTGCGCAGCCCGGCCTCGGTCAGCAGCGAGTCGATCATCCGGGCGGTGGAGGTCTTGCCGTTGGTACCGGTCAGGTGGACGACCGGGTACGCCTTCTGGGGGTCGCCGAGCAGCTCGACCAGCCGCTGGACCCGCTCCAGCGTGGGTGCGATCTTGTGCTCCGGCCATCTTTGCTGCAGCTTGGCCGACACTTCGGCATACGAGAGGTCACTCATCAGGTCGCCAGTCTAGGAGCGGTGTGGATAACCGGTCGGAAGCACCCCTTGACAACCACTAGGATTGTGAGCATGACCGAGACGTCCCGCGTTCCTGACAAGCCCACCCTCGATGGCCTCGAGGAGAAATGGGCTGCGGTATGGAAGGAGCAGGAGACGTACGCGTTCGACCGCACGGCCGAGCGGGAGGACGTCTTCTCGATCGACACTCCGCCGCCGACGGTCTCCGGATCGCTGCACGTCGGGCACATCTTCAGCTACACCCACACCGACCTGGTCGCGCGGTTCCAGCGGATGCGCGGCAAGAAGGTGTACTACCCGATCGGCTGGGACGACAACGGCCTGCCGACCGAGCGCCGGGTGCAGAACTACTTCGGTGTCCGGTGCGATCCCACGCTGCCGTACGACGCCGACTTCACCCCGCCCGAGAAGCCGGACCCGAAGAAGCAGGTCCCGATCAGCCGGCAGAACTTCGTCGAGCTGTGCGGCGAGCTGACCCACGTGGACGAGCAGGCGTTCGAGGCGATGTGGCGCCAGGTCGGCTTGAGCGTCGACTGGTCGTCCCTCTACACGACGATCTCCGAGAGCTCGCGCCGCACCTCGCAGCGTGCCTTCCTGCGCAACTTCGCCCGCGGCGAGGCGTACCTGGCCGAGGCGCCGACGATGTGGGACGTCACGTTCCAGACCGCCGTCGCGCAGGCCGAGCTCGAGGCCCGCAAGTACCCGGGCGCCTTCCACCGGATCGCCTTCCACGGACCGTCGGGCCCGATCTACATCGAGACCACGCGTCCCGAGCTGATCCCGGCTTGCGTCGCGCTGATCGCCCACCCGTCCGACGAACGCTACAAAGACCTCTTCGGTACTACGGTCCGCTCGCCGCTGTTCGACATCGAGGTGCCGGTCCTCGCGCACGAGGCGGCTGAGCCGGACAAGGGCGCCGGCATCGCGATGTGCTGCACGTTCGGCGACCTGACCGACGTCATCTGGTGGCGTGAGCTCCAGCTCCCGGTCCGTACCGTCATCGGCCGCGACGGCCGGCTGCTGCGCGAGACGCCGGCGTGGCTGGAGGGTTCGGAGCTGTATGCCGAGCTGGCGGGCAAGACCGTCTTCAGCGCTCGTGAGCTGATCGTCTCGAAGCTGCGCGAGAGCGGCGACCTCGACGGTGAGCCGAAGCCGACCGAGCGGATGGCCAACTTCTACGAGAACGGCGACAAGCCGCTCGAGATCGTCTCCACCCGGCAGTGGTACATCACGAACGGTGGCCGCGACCCGCTGCTGAAGGCCGAGTTCATCGAGCGCGGCAACGAACTGCAGTGGGTGCCCGATCACATGCGGCACCGCTACCTGAACTGGGTCGAGGGGCTGAACGGCGACTGGCTGGTCTCCCGTCAGCGCTTCTACGGCGTCCCCTTCCCGGTCTGGTACCCGCTCGACTCCGACGGCGAGCCGGACTACGACCACCCGTTGCTGCCGCGCGAGGAAGACCTCCCGATCGACCCGACCTCGCAGCTGCCGTCCGGGTACGACGAGTCCCAGCGCGGCAAGCCGGGCGGGTTCGCGGCCGACCCCGATGTGATGGACACCTGGGCGACGTCGTCGCTCACCCCGCACATCGTCTGCGGCTGGGAGCGGGACGAGGACCTGTTCAAGCGCACCTTCCCGATGGACCTGAACACGCATGCGCACGAGATCATCCGGACCTGGTTGTTCTCCCGCGTCGTCCGGGCCCACTTCGAGAACGGCACGCTGCCGTGGAAGACCTCGATGATCTCGGGCTTCGTGGTCGACCCGAACCGCAAGAAGATGTCCAAGTCCAAGGGCAACGCGGTGGTGCCGTCGGAGATCCTGGACAAGTACGGCTCGGACGCGGTCCGTTGGCGCGCGGCGATGGCGCGGCCGGGGATGGACTCGCCGTTCGACGAGTCGCAGATGAAGGTCGGCCGGCGGCTGGCGATCAAGGTGCTGAACGCCTCGAAGTTCGTGCTGGGCTTCGGCGCGACCACGGTCGATGCCTCGGCCGTCACCGAGCCTGTCGACCTGGCCATGCTGCGGCAGCTCCGTACGGTCATCGACGAGGCGACCGCCGCGTTCGAGAAGTTCGACTACACGGGCGCGCTCGAGGTGAGCGAGCGGTTCTTCTGGTCGTTCTGCGACGACTACGTGGAGCTGGTGAAGGAGCGCGCCTACCGCGAAGAAGGCGATGAGGGGGCTGCCTCCGCGAAGGCGGCACTTGCTGTCGCCCTGTCGGTCCAGCTGCGCCTGCTCGCGCCGTACCTGCCGTTCGCGACCGAGGAGGTCTGGTCGTGGTGGCAGGAAGGTTCGATCCACCTGACCAGCTGGCCGGTGCCGGACGCCGACATCGCCGTCGCGGAGCAGGACCCTGCGGTCCTCGACGCGGTGGCGGAGGTGCTCGCGGGGATCCGCGGCGCCAAGTCGACTGCCCAGGTCTCGATGAAGACCGAGGTCAGCAAGGTCGTCGTCACCGGTCCGGCTGCCCGGCTCGCGCTGGCGGAACGCGCCGAGGGCGACCTCAGGGCCGCCGGCCGGATCGTCGGCGGGATCATCTGGAGCCCGGACGAGAGCGACAGCATCTCGGTCACCGCAACCCTTTGAGCGCCCGGTAACGCCCGCTTCCTCCGGAGGCGGGCGTTACTGCGTTCACAGCAACGGCTACGCTGCGGAACCAGTTTGGCCCGATGTGGAAGCATCGGGGCGACCCCGGCGACGAGCCCCATGCCAGTCCCAAGGAGCACCCGATGAGCGACGCACCCCAGCCCCCCGAGGACCCAGCCGCCCCCACCGGCACCCCCACGGGCCAAGGCTCCGCCGACGCCGCCGGCACTCCCACAGGCAACAGCTCCGCCGACGCTGCCGCCGCTCCGACCGGCGACTCCACCAACGCGGCCGCCAACGCCACGGCGAAGCCCCCCGCCAAGAAGACCCCCCGCCGCCGCCCCACCAAGAAATCCACCCCCGCCCCCACCACCG
>NZ_DASRXP010000734.1:0-20203 GCF_035687465.1 Kribbella sp. | reverse complement strand
GCCGAACCGGCCCATCGCCACGATCGACATCCGGGTGGGTTCGGGTTCGCCCTTGGCCACCGTGCGCCGGGCCACCTCGAGGGCGGAGGTCAACGTCGCCGCCGAGATCGTGGTCAAGGCATCGCCGACCACCTCGACCTCGAGCATCGACGACAGGTCCGCCGCCGCGACGCGGAAGAGTTCCCGCCGGCGGACAGCGCGGATCGCCGCCACGGCCGCCTCGGGTTGCTCCTGCCGTCGGGCCGCCGCGGACATCTCAGTCACCAGGCCGTCCTGCGTGCGCGGTTGAAGCTCCCGCTCGTCTGCCAGCATCGCCGTTGCCTCGGGAGCCCGCTGCAGCAGGTCCACGGCGTACCGGCCGCTGGCGAGGAGGTGCGCGAGCCGCTCGGCGGAAGCGCCCTCGTCGCGGAGTTGGCGGAGGTACCACGGCGTCGAGCCGAGGGCATCCGAGATGGTCCGGAAGGCCAGCAGCCCCGCGTCCGGAGCGGGTGATTCGGCGAACCAGCCGAGCATCGCCGGCAGCAACGCCTTCTGGATCGACGAGCGCCTCGAGACCCCCTCGGACAGTGCCTCGATGTGCCGGAGCGCGGACGCCGGATCGTCGTACCCGAGCGCCGTCAGCCGCTGCTTCGCGGCCTCCGGTGTCAGCCGCACCTCCTGGCCGGGGATCCTCGCGACGGCCGCGAGCAACGGCCGGTAGAACAGCTTCTCGTGCAGCCGCCGGACCTCGAGGGCGTGCTTCTTCCAGGCCTTGGTCAGGTCGTCGATCGGGTTCTTGGTGAAGCCGAGCGAGCGCCCGAGCCGGCGGAGGTCGTCGTCATCGTCGGGGACCTGATGCGTACGGCGCAACCGGTACAGCTGGATCCGGTGCTCCATCGACCGGAGGAACCGGTAGGCGTCCGCGAGCATCGCGCCGTCCGTCCGGCCGACGTACCCCGAGTTCGTCAGCTGCTCCAACGCGATCAGGGTGGTCCCGCTGCGGATCGACTCGTCGCTGCGGCCGTGCACGAGCTGCAGCAACTGGACCGCGAACTCGACGTCCCGCAGCCCGCCCGGGCCGAGCTTCAACTGCCGCTCCACATCCTCCGCCGGGAGGTGATCGACCACCCGGCGACGCATCGCTTGGACGTCGTCGACGAATCCGTCCCGGTCAGCTGCGGACCACACCAGCCCCGCCATCTTCTCGAAGTACGCGCGGCCGAGCTCGACATCACCCGCGACCGGCCGGGCCTTGAGCAGCGCCTGGAACTCCCAGGTCTTGGCCCAGCGCTGGTAGTACGCGAAATGGCTGTCGAGCGTGCGGACCAACGGGCCCGACTTGCCCTCCGGACGGAGCGCGGCGTCGACGGGCCAGAGCGTGCCCTCCGAGGTGTGCGCCGAGCAGATCCGCATCGTCGCGGACGCCAGCTGGGTGGCGGTCTTCAGGGCCGGCGCCTCCGGCTCACCTTCGAGCGGCTCGGCGACGAACAGGACGTCCACATCGCTGACGTAGTTGAGCTCCCGGCCCCCACACTTGCCCATGGCAATCACTGCGAGCCGGCAGTCCGCGGCCTTCGGGTGCGCTGCGAAGTAGTTGTTCCGCGCGATCCGCAGCGCCGTCTCCAACGCGCCACCCGCAAGATCAGCCAGTACTGCGGCAACCTCGTCGACAAGTAGTCCCTCGGCGAGATCCCGCGCGGCCAAGCGGAGCAGGAGCCGGCGGTACTCCACCCGGAGCGCGTCGACCGGATCCTCCGCATCCACGGCCGTCGCCAGGCAGGCCGCCACATCGTCCGGGGTCGGATGGGAGCGCGCCAGGGCCGGATCGGCCAGGTCGTACCAATGCCGAGGGTGGACACTCAGATGCCGCCCGAGCGCCTCACTCGCGCCCAGTACGAAGATCAGCCGGCGCCGGAAGTCCGCATCAACGTCGAGGGTGCGGGCGAACCCCGTGAGGTCGAACTCGTTCCGCCGCAGCGACTCGGCCATCCCGAGCAGGCCGGTCAGCGCGAGATCGGGATCGGCCGACTCGGACAACGAGGTGACCAACTGGTCGTTGGCCATCGGGCTATGGGCATCCAGCGCGTCAAGCTGATCCAGCAACCGCCCGGCCCGCCCAGGATCCGCGAACCCGGCCCGTGCCAACCGCCCCACACCCGAAACCACCCGCGCTTCCGCCACGACGCTCAGCCTAGTGCGCGAGCGTTAGTGTCCCGTGAGCGAGAAACCTAGTCTCGGTCAGCGCGCGGTCCGATATCAGACAGATTGCGGCGAGCGCGCGATCAACACACGGAGTGGTGTGGCAGATTCACTCGGTGATGGCATGATGACTGGTTATGGTCATGATGACGGGGTCGCTCGCTGTCCGGGGCACGGTGGTCTGGTTGACGCCCCAGCAGGGTGGGCGAGTGTCCGGGCCGCCTGAGCCGGACTACGACTACGACTACACAGCAACCGCCTACCTTCCGCCGCGCGCGCCGGAGGACGGTCAGGTAGGTATCGCTCTGCGCCGCTTCGCGCCTGGCGCCTGGAGATCGTCGGCCGAGGGCATTCTGGTGCCGGCCCAGGGCCATCGCGCCCAGCAACTGGTCCCGGGCTGCATCGTGGTGGTGACCGAGGGAATCCGCCCGGTCGGCCTGTTCACCGTCGAGGAGGTCGACGTCCTCGCGCCCGACGGCACGCCGGTGATCGAGAGGCCCGTGGACCCCCAGATCACCGGCTTAACTGCTATCCGCCCGCTGGCCGAAGACCCGCCGTACCGGCACTCGACGGCGAGCTCGCGCTGGTCCACGCACGAGCCAGCCGGCACCTGACCCGTTTGCGTCCGAAGAACCTGAGGTCATAGCCTCAGGTTCTTCGGACGCAAGGTGGATCAGTAGGCGTTCAGTACGGCGAACTTGTCCGTGGCGCCGCCATTCGAGGCGACCACGATCTTGCGGGTGATGGTGTGGCCGGCGCCCGCCGCGAGGTCGAGCTTGAACTTGCTCATGGTGAAGTTGCTCTGCGAGTAGCCGGCGAACGCACCGCTGTCCTCGCTGTAGACCAGGCCGTAGGTCTGGTTGTCAGGACCAGTGCCCGCCTGACCGATCCACCGCTTCGCGTTCGGTACCTGGCTGAACGGCCCACCGCCGGTGATCACCGGATAACCCGCCACCGCCGAGCGTGACCCGGCACCGTCGTGGTCCATCGCGTCACCGGCCCACACCGAGAGCGCCGCCGCCGAGTCGTTGCTGAACGTCGTCGCGGCGGTGATGAACTGCTCGTCGGCGGTCGCCGTGTACGTCGTGACGATCTTCAGCCCGGGGTGTTCCGCCGACGTCCCGGTGACCCGGACCACCGCCTTCTCCCCCGTGTTCTCGACGATCTGCACGTCGGTCGACCTGGTCTGGAGCTGCTGCCACGAACTCCCACCGAGCGGTTCGGCGGTGCTCACGTACGGCAGGTTGATCCAGTCCAGCTGGTCCGGCTGACCGGTGATCGCCATGTCCAGCACCTTGCCAGTCGTCGACTGGGTCAGCTGCGGGTCGTCGTACACCTTCGCGATCGCCATCGCCAGGTGCTTGTTCTCGATCACGATGTCGCCGGGTCCGCCCTCGACCAGACCGCTGGGCAGCCGTTTGCCGATGCTGGCATCGACGTTCACCGGGCTGACCTCGAGGTTGACGTCGGACACCCCGTTGTCGTCCACCGTGATCTCCTTGGCGGCAGTCGCGTAGCCGAGCTGCGCCGACTGGACCGTGTACGTCCCGGCCCCCTTCTCCAGTGCCAGCCGGTAGTTGCCGGCAGCATCCGTCGAGGTAGAACCGATCGCCGTACCGTTCTGGACCACAGTCACCGCAGTGGCGACTGCTTCGCCGGTGCCCTTCTTCGTCACCTTGCCGGTCACCGCCGGCCACGGCTTGGCCGAAGTACCGCCCGGAGTGAAGGCGTACAGGTTGCCGTCGAATGCACCGACCACCACTGTGTTGCCGCTGATAGCCGGTCCGGCGGAAACCCAGGTGCCCAGGTTCTGCTGCCACAACGGCTGCCCGGAGCGAGCATCCAGCGCGTAGAAGCTACCGCTGTTGGCACCCACGAACAGGGTGTTCCCGCTGAGCGCCGGCGAGGTGAACGAACCACCCCGGTACTGCGAACCCGGCAGCAACCGCTTCCAGATCAACGCACCCGTGGTCGCGTTGAGCGCGGCCACCTCACCACTCGGGAAGCCCATGTACACGACGTTGCCCCTGATCGCCGCGGCCGCCGGGGTGGCATTCCCGTTGACCAGCGACGGCGAGGAACTGCGGTAGCTCCACAGGGTGGCGCCGGTCGCGCCGTCACGAGCGATGATGCCGTTACCCGAACCGATGAACACCCGGCCGTCGGCAGCGGACGGGATACCGTCCTGCCAGCCACCGAGAGCCTCGGTTCCCCTCCATTCCAGAGCACCGGTCTGGAGGTTGTACGACACCACTCGGTCGGCGGTCTCGTTGCCGACGTACACGTGACCGTCGGAGACAGCGGGAGTGCCGTCGCTCATCGTGGCGCCGGTCATCGGGGCGGCCCAGATGCGCTTACCGGTCTTGACGTCCAGGGCGACGAGGAGACCGGCGCTGGCCTCACCGTGGCGGGTCTGGTACGGGAACAACACCTTGCCCTCGGCAACGGTGACGCCGTAGTACCCGTAGGTGCGCTGGTTGAAGCCCTCCGGCGCGGCCCCGGGGTCGTTCCGCCAGACCTGCTTGCCGGTCTTCGCGTCCACCGCGAAGAGCGTTCCGCGCAGCGTCGGTACGAACACCAGGCCGTCGGACACGGCGATGCTGCCGTGCACCGAGGACGGCACCGGGAAACTCCACAGCTTCTTGCCGGTGGTCTGCGAGACCGCGTGCAGGGCGCTGTTGCCGTCGCCGTTCTCGTCCCGGGTGCCCGCGTAGACGACACCGTTGACGATCACCGGCGAGCCGGTCAGGAACGTCCCCTCGGTCCGGTACGACCAGGCCAGCCGCTGACCCGCGGAGATGACGTCCTCGGCGACACCGCTGTGCGACGCGTCACCGTGGTGCTGGGTCCAGTTGGTACCGGCGATCGGCTGGATCGCCTTCTCGTTGGTCAGGGTGAACTTCGAGGTGCCCTTCCAGGAGGCGCCGGCCTTGTCGAACGCCTGGACCTCGACCGTGTGCTTGCCGATCTTCGTGCCGCCGGGCAGATCGGAGTACCAGGTGAACTCGCCGGTCGACTTGAGTGACCTCCAGCCACCCATGCCGTCGATCCGGTACTGCGCCTTGACCGGCGCATCCGTGGTGTCGTAGGCGTTCACCTGGATGCCGGGGAACTTGTCCAGCGGTACTGCGGTGCCAGGTGCGGGGCTGACGATCGTGAGGTCCTTCTCCGCGCCGTACATCCGGAACGGGTTGTCGAAGGTCTTGTTGTTCATGTTCACGAACCGGAACCCGCGCGGCGAGTTGTCGATCGTGTACGAGCTCGAGTTCGTCTGGATGTGCTTCGCGGTGCCGGCGAAGTCGCTCTTCGGCTCCACGTCGTTGGAGTGCTCGTGCCCGACCAGGATCAGCTCGGCGCCGTACTGCTCGAGCACCTTGCCGTACTCGTCGTAGACCGACGACGACCCGAACGGCACGTTCATCGGCTGATGGGTCAGCACCACCAGGTGCTTGCCCTTGCCAACGTTCTGCTTGAGGTCGGCCTTGACCCACTCCAACTGCTCGGCGAAGGGCGCCGCACCGTTGTCCTCGAGGACCAGGAAGTGCCGGTCGCTGTAGTCGAACGAGTACCACTCGGGACCGACGTGCTTGCGGTAGTTGTTGATCCGAGCGGCGTACGTCGCGCCTGCGGAGTACTCGTGGTTGCCGACCGCGGGCCACACCGGCACCTTCGACTTCGCAGTACTGGCCTTGTAGTACTCGAACTCCGCGTCGGTCGCGTTGTTTGTCAGGTCACCACTGACCTGAATGAACGCCAGGTCCTGCCGGGTCGAGTTGATCTCGTCGATCTGCTCGGGCAGTTGCGCGTTCACGTGCGGGTCGGCGACGTTGCCGAAGGTGAAGCCACCGCGCTCCGAGGCCTTGTCCTTGCGGAGGCCGAAGTTCACCTCGCGGGCGTCACCAGGGGCCAGCGCGCCGAGGTTGCGGTAGAACTTCGGCGTCATGTTGTCGTCGGTGCCGACCGAGTAGCCGGCCGGCTGGGTGATGAAGACGAGGTCGACGTCACGACGCTCGGTGTCGGTGCCGAACGAGTAGCGGCCCTGCTTGTCGGTGATGACGGTCTGCAGACCGTCGGACACGCTCACCCCGGTCAGGCCGGTCTCGTTGTTGTCGACCCGGCCGTCGTTGTCGCGGTCATCGAAGACCGTGCCGGTGATCGTGGCGCTCGGCGCGTCCACGGCATCTGCCAGGGCACCGGTCAACGGCACTACCAGCACGAGAGCGGCGAGGCCGCCGGTGACGGCGTACAGGATCTTGTGCCGTCTACTGTTTTGAGGGGAGGGATCGGTCCGGCTGCTAGCGAGGCGGATCATGCGAGGAAGAACCTTTCGACGAACCAGTAGAGACCGAAGGCGGCGACGACCCCTGTCACCGATTGAACGGCCGGAACCGAGAACCGGCTCCGGCGGATGAGCACGAGCAGCGGGAACACGGCGGCCAGCAACATCGCCTGCCCCGCCTCGATCCCGACGTTGAAACTGACCAGTGAGACGAGAAGGTCCGCACTGACCTGATCGGTGATCCGCAGCGATCCGGCGAAGCCGAGACCGTGCAGAAGACCGAAACCGAAGACCACCGGCAATCGGTGGCGGGTGGCGCCCAGCAGGTTCTCCACCGCGACGAAGGCGATCGAGAGCGCGATCAGCGGCTCGACGATCACGGCCGGCACCGTGATCCCGCCGAGCAGGGTGGAGATCAGCGTGACGCTGTGCGCCACGGTGAACATCGAGATCACCTTCACCAGGCTCTGGAAGGTGGCGGCGCCGAGGATCAGGGCGACCACGAACAGCACGTGGTCCAGCCCGAGCAGAATGTGCTCGACGCCCATCTTGCCGAACTGCAGGCTGGACGTCGCCATCGAGCTGTCGCCGACCGTGAAGTCATGGTGGCCGCGGTCGAAGACGGTCCGGCCGGAATCGTCATCGAAGTGGTACTCGACCAGGTTGGTGTGGTCGTCGGCGACCGCCTCCGCCTCGGCGAACACGTCGTACTGGATCCGGAACGACCCCTGCGAACCCGGGCAGGAGAAGTTCAGCGCGATGTCGGCGTACGACTTGGAGGCCCGCTGGGAGGTCGTCGTGCTCTGCAGTGCCGGCTCGCACGCGGCGCCATCGAGGGAGACGATGACACGCTTGTCGAGGTACTCCTCCAAGGCCGGCTTGTTGTTCGGATCGACCGCCCGAGTCAGTACGTCGTACTCCAGGCTGAGCAGGTAGTTCACCTGCTGGCCATCCTGGCGGACCGTTGAGTACCCGGTCGAGGCGATCACATGGGCCGAGGCCACCGTCGTACCGGCCATCGACAGCAGGACCAGAAGGCCGAGGACCGCTAGGAGACGCCGCATGGAATGCATTCCATGCGGTCGGAGCGACCAGTTGATGACGGCTCAGGAAACTATTTACCCCAGGGACACGACTAGTTGTAACTATCTGCGACTCTGTCGCGACCGGCGCACACGGTGTTAGCGTCGTCACTATGCGTTATTGGAAGCGGGTTCTCGCGGTCCTGGTCGTCGCCCTCCTCGCGCTGGTGATCGAGGGGTGGGCCTCCAACGCCCAAGGGGCACCGGAGGGCGCCAAGGCCTGCAAGTTCACCAAGACGCCGGGCATCCCGGCGCAGGTCAAGCCGCCGAAGCCGATCGCGTCCACGGACGGGCAGGTGAAGGTGACGCTCCAGACCAACCTGGGGCAGATCGAGCTGCAACTGGACCGCAAGGACGCGCCGTGCGCGGTGCACAGCCTCAGCACCCTCGCGAAGGGCGAGTTCTACGACGGGTCGTCCTGCGGGAAGCTCACCACGGCGGTGCTGGAATGCGGCCCGGTCGAGCCGGGCTACCACTTCAAGGTGGAGCTCACCGGCCAGGAGACCTACCCGCGCGGAACCGTTGCGATGAGCAACCAGGGTGAGAACGCGAGCCGGTTCTTCCTGGTCCACCAGACGATCGAACTGCCACCGGAGTCCACGGTGGTCGGTCAGATCACCGACGGCCTGGACGTGCTCGACGAGGTGGTTGCCGGTGGCATCGGTGCCGACGAGCGACCTGCCACCCCGGTATGGATCGCCAAGGCGCAGGTCAACTAGTGCCTACAGCACCGGCAGCAGCTTGTTCAGCTCGAACGGGGTGACCTGCTTGCGGTAGTCCTGCCACTCGGACCGCTTGTTGCGCAGGAAGAAGTCGAAGACGTGCTCACCGAGCGTCTCGGCGACCAGTTCGCTGTCCTCCATCGCCGAGATCGCCTCGGCCAGGCTGCTCGGCAGCGGCTTGATCCCCAGCGCGCGGCGCTCGCGGTCGGTCAGGGACCAGACGTCGTCCTCGGCCTCGCGCGGCAGTTCGTACCCCTCCTCGATGCCCTTCAAGCCGGCGGCCAGCAGCAGCGCGAAGGCGAGGTACGGGTTCGCCGCCGCGTCGAGCGAGCGGAACTCCACCCGGCTCGACTGGCCCTTGTGCGGCTTGTACATCGGCACCCGGACCAGGGCGGAGCGGTTGTTGTGCCCCCAGCAGATGTACGACGGGGCCTCGCCGCCGCCCGCGAGTCGCTTGTACGAGTTCACCCACTGGTTCGTCACCGCGCTGATCTCGTCCGCGTGCCGCAGCAGCCCGGCGATGAAGGCACGGCCGGTCTTGGACAGCTGGTACTGCGCGCCGCCTTCGAAGAACGCATTCCGGTCGCCCTCGAACAACGACATGTGCGTGTGCATGCCCGAGCCCGGGTGGTCGCTCAGCGGCTTCGGCATGAAGGACGCGTAGATCCCCTGGCTCAGGGCCACCTCCTTCACCACCACCCGGAAGGTCATGATGTTGTCGGCGGTGCTCAGCGCGTCGGCGTACCGCAGATCGATCTCCTGCTGACCCGGCCCGGCCTCGTGGTGGCTGAACTCGACCGAGATACCCATCGACTCGAGCATCGTGATCGCCTCGCGGCGGAAGTCGTTGCCGATGCCCTGCGGGGTGTGGTCGAAGTACCCGGAGGAATCGACCGGCTCCGGGTAGGTGCCCGGCGCGCCGACCAGCGACTTGAGCAGGTAGAACTCGATCTCGGGGTGGGTGTAGAAGGTGAAACCGAGGTCGGCCGCCTTGGACAGGGTCCGCTTCAGCACGTGCCGCGGGTCCGCGTACGACGCCGAGCCGTCCGGCATGTTGATGTCGCAGAACATCCGCGCGGTGCCCATCGTCTCGCCCCGCCAGGGCAGGATCTGGAACGTCGCCGGGTCCGGCTTGGCCAGCATGTCCGCCTCGGTGACCCGGGCGAACCCCTCGATCGCGGAGCCGTCGAAGCCGATCCCCTCGGCGAACGCCCCCTCCAGCTCGGCCGGCGCCACCGCGACCGACTTGAGGAACCCGAGCACGTCGGTGAACCAGAGCCGGACGAACCGTACGTCGCGCTCCTCGAGCGCGCGCAGTACGAACTCCTGCTGCTTGTCCATCGGTGTGTCCACCTCTCCTCGTGGTACTGCTTCGCCGGGGCCTCACACAGTGTGCCCCGGCTCTGTTAAGGCGACGTTACGTGTTGACCGGGACAACGCGGCGCCGAGGGCCTACCGTTCTCCCGTGCAGACCATCTTCCAAGGCGCCCTGATCGTGGCCGCCGTTCTCTGCGCCAGCGACCTGCTGCTCAGCACCGCCCGCTTCGTCCGGTCCGTCCAGTCCAAGCGCCCCGCGGAGCTGGACGTGCTGGGCCGCCGCTGGCTGCCGATTCCCGAGCTCGGTTTCGGCATGTTCGCCTTCTGCTGCCCCGGACTCGTCACCCTCGGCCTGACCCACGACGACGTGCTGCTGCCGACCAAGCAGATCCTGCTCGCCGCCTTCGTCTTCGGGTACGCCGGTGCGGTGCTCTCCCGCGTCGTCCGTACTCCGGGCCCGGGTGGGCGCCGCTTCCGGCTACGCGCCGGCCTGCTCCTTGGCCTGCCGGCCGTCTTCGGTCTGGTCTTCGGCCTCTCGGGCGTCTCCGGCATCACCGGCTGACCGGGCTGAGTCGGCTGAGTCGGCTGACCGGCGGCTTCTGAACCAGGGCACGATCCGCTCCATCGGAGCGAACGCCAGCCAGCAGACCACCGTCGGCAGGAAGTGGATCAGCAGGATCGCCGTGTTCGCGACATGGAACCCGATGAAGAACAACGCGCCGAGCAGCTGCCAGCGGCCCTTCAGCCAGAGCACCACCGGGGACAGGAACTCGCCGATGATCCCGATCCACTGCATCACGTGCAGCATCCAGGGGTGATGCAGCAACCACTCCCCGACCGGGTGCGGCCGCCTGACGATCGCCCAGGTGAGGATGGCGCTACCGGGCCAGGTGAGCGCCCAGCCGGCGCTGCGGAGCTTGGCGATCGCCGACAGGAAGTAGGTGGCGATCACGCAGATCTGCACACACCTGATCGCCCAGCCCGCCGCCTCTGACCTCGTCTGGTCGGCCCACGGCGAGCCCTTCCTGCTCTGCGCCACGGTCGGCAGCACCCACAATGCGATCACGAGAGCCAGGTGGTCGTGGTCCACCTTGCCGTCGCTCATCCCGATCAGCACCCACCAGGTGAACGCCGGCGCGACCACCCAACCGGCGATCCGGGGGAACCTGTTCGTGGCAGCCACGAGACAGGCGACGATCAATACGTAGTACAGAGTGGTGGTGATCGCGACGGTCGGCTTCGGCAGCTCGAAGAGCCGGGCCAGATACAACGGCTGATAGAGCCCGGGCGACTCCCCCTTCAGCCGGGTGTCGCGGACGAACGCGTGCATGTCGAGGATGACGAACAAGTAGAGGATCGTCCGCAACCAGGCGATCCTGGCGAGCGCGATCTTGGGTGTGAACCAGTTCGCCACGGCTCTCATCGGCGGACCTGCCAGGTCGCCAGTACTTCGGCCTTCGGTGGGCCGTCGACGCGACCCTCGACCAGCTGCGTGGTGTCCCGGATCAGCTCGAGCTTCACGTATTTCGGCTTGTCCGGGTGCTTCTTGGCCCACCCGTCCGCCACGGTCTGCAGCAGCGACGGATTGGCGACGATCTCCCCGGTCCGCGCCTCGATCTCGGCCCGGGCGACCCCGGCCCCCTCGATGTTCAGCGGCACGTCGACCGTCGTACCGGCGTCGGTCTGAGCGCTGATCCGGGTGTAGGTGATCGAGGCGTCGTCCGGCACCGTCTGCGCGTACTGCGACATCGGCCCGAACGGCCACACGTCATCGCTGGCTCGTACCGACCCGTTCACCAGCAGGCCGATCCCCACCAACGCCACCGCGAGGCGAACGCCCTTCCCCACCCTCCCCAACCGCACATCACTGTCCGCCACGCCCGCCATTACACACCACGGCGAGTCCGCGCCCGGGGACGATCGCCCCCGCGCTGCTGAGAGGATTCGGGCGTGGCGACGATTCAACAGGTGGCGGAGGCGTTCTCGGCCCACCGCTTCGCGGAGACCTATCCCTTCCTGCATCCGCAGGTGCGCTGGACGCTCGTCGGCGCCGCCCGCCTCGAGGGCCGCGAGCAGGTCGTCCAGGCCTGTGAGGCAGCGCTGGACCAGCTCTCGAAGAGCACCCAGCAGGTACTCCGTTTCAAAACCGTGGTCGGACCGGACTCCGTGGCGGTCGACGCCATCACCCGGTACGTGGACAAGAAATGGATGACCACGATCGTGTCGTCCTGCGACGTCTTCGAGTTCGCCCAGGGCCACCTGACCGCGATCACGTCGTACACGGTCGAGATCCCGGCCGGCGATTTACATCGATAATTGATATAGTTTGCCGGTGAGCACTCCCCCGGCCCCGCTCGACGTCGACGAACTGGCGACCGTGATCGAGGACTTCACCACGGTCTTCATCCGGCTCGCGTCCGTCCAGAGGTTCAACTTCTCGACGCTGTCCGTCCTGCACACGCTGGGGCGGAACGGGCCGTGCCGGCTGACCGATCTCACGGCGACGGAACAGCTGAAGCAGCCCGCGTTGACCAGTCTGGTCGCGAAGCTCGAGCGGCAGGGGCTGGTGTCACGCCGGTCGGACCCCAGCGACGGCCGCGCTGTCCTGCTGTCCCTCACGAAGGACGGCTGGGAGATCGTCCGGGGCCGGCATGCGAAGCGGGTAGCGAACCTGTCCCAGCTAGTCGACCGGCTGACCGATCAGGAACGTGAGGTGCTCGCCGCTGCCGCGGGTGTGCTGACCCGACTGACTGAGCTGGCGACTGACGACTGAGGAGACGATGATGCTCGACCCGACGCCGATCCACGTGCCGGATGACGTCCTGGATGATCTCCGACGACGGCTGACCACGACCAAGTGGCCGTTGGACGCCGGCAACGAGGACGGCTACTACGGCGTACGGCGGTCTTATCTGCAGGAGCTGGTCGCGTACTGGGCGGATGGCTTCGACTGGCGTGCCGCTGAGCGGGCGCTCAACGCCTACGAGCACTACCGGGTCGATGTCGGCGGGGTGCCGGTCCATTTCCTGCGGAAGCCGGGGGTCGGTCCGAAGCCGAGGCCACTGATTCTCAGTCACGGTTGGCCGTGGACCTTCTGGCACTGGTCCAAGGTGATCGACCCGCTCGCCGATCCCGGTGCCTTCGGGGGCGATCCGGCCGATGCCTTCGACGTGATCGTGCCGTCGCTGCCCGGCTTCGGATTCTCGACGCCGCTGACGGATCAGCCCGACATGAACTTCTGGAAGATCGCCGACGTCTGGCACTCCTTGATGACCGACGTCCTCGGGTACTCGAAGTACGCGGCCGGTGGTTGTGACGTGGGCGCTCTGGTGACGGGGCAGCTCGGTCACAAGTACGCCGACGAGCTCTACGGGATCCACATCGGGTCGGCGCTGAAGCTCACGTTCTTCGAGGGCGACCGGGCGTGGGACCTGAGCGGCGGACATCCCCTCCCCGACGGACCTCCGGAGATCCGCGAGGGGATCGTCGCGTTCGAGCGGCGGTTCGCGGTTCACCTGGCGGCGCACGTGCTCGACCCGAGCACACTCTCGTACGGGCTGTCCGACTCCCCGGTCGGCATGCTGGCCTGGATCCTGGAGCGCTGGACGACCTGGTCCGACAACGACGGCGACGTCGAGAACGTGTTCAGCAAGGACGACCTGCTCACCCACGCGACCATCTACTGGGCCGGCAACGCCATCGACACCTCGATCCGCACCTACGCGAACAACAACCGCTACCCCTGGACGCCATCCCACGACCGCTTGCCAGTGATCGAGGCACCGACCGGCATCACCTTCGTCGGCTTCGAGAACCCGCCCGGCGTGAAGACCAGCGAGCAGCGGGTGCAGAGCTTCCTCGCCGGCGACCGCGCGTCCTGGTACAACCACGTCAACATCACGGCCCACGACCGGGGCGGTCACTTCATCCCGTGGGAGACTCCCGACGAATGGGTGGACGACCTGCGCCGAACCTTCCGCGGTAGGTGACGTTACGGATCAGGATCTCGAAGGGACCTCGAGAGCCGGTACGGCGCATGCGGTCGGCCAGGAAGACCGTAGCCAGCCAGGTGGTTGCCGCGAGCAACGCCGTGGTCGTGACCGTCAGGGTGTCCGAGAGGTCGGCCAGATAGGGCGTGAAGGCAACGGTCCACACGACCGACTGAGCCAGGTAGCAGGTGAGCGAGCGCTGCCCGACGGCTGAGATCGCCAGGGTGATCGGGCCGGGCGCAGTACTGAGTCTCATCGCGATCAGGCAGATCAGGGAGGCGTAGCCCAGACCGCCGAAGACGCCGGCGGCATCATGCAGTGGACCGAAGACACTGAGGGTGCCGTCGCTCGGCTTGTCCACGAACCCGGCGAGCACGAGGGACACCGGCTGCGCGCCGAGGACCGCCACGCCGATGCCGAACGCAGCCGTCGTCCGGAGGAGCTTCACGTGCTGGGCCGGCCGCTCGAGGATCCGGCGGCGGCCTGCCCACAGCCCGATCAGGAACGGCGTGACGAACCCGATCGGACCGAGGACCATGATGAACGGCTGGACCGTGATCCGCTCGCTGATCTGGCTCCACAGATCGGGCGGCAGCATGGACGGGTCCGGCGGATCCGCGCTGGTCGCGAGCGAGTCGGCGCTCGGCATCGCGGTCAGCAGGAGGAACACGGCAGCCACGATCAGGAGAGTGCGATCCTTCCAGCGAAGGGCCCAGACGCCGATGAACAGCAGCACGCCGTACGCGGCGAGGATATCCCCGACGTACAGCAACATCGCATGGAGGAAGCCGAGTACCACCAGGACCAGGCTCCGCCGCCAGAGCAACCGCCGTGCGGACCGCCAGGCGGCTCCGGCCTCGGTCTGCCGGCGCACGATCTGCGCGACGCCGTAGCCGAACAGCAGCCCGAACATCGGGAACGCCCGGCCATCGACGAAGGTCGCGATCACCCAAGTGACCACCTGATCCAGCTTCGAGCCGTCCTGCGGGAATCCGCCGAGCACCGATGAACCGCGCAGGAAGTAGTGCGAGTTCGCCAGCGCGATAAACAACAACATGAACCCTCGCGCCAGATCAGGCCCCAGCGCCCGCTCGCCGACCCCCGTCGGTCCACCCTGAGAAGTAGTCACCACCTCAGTAAACGGTCGCCCGCAGGACTGGCGCAGCCGCTGAAAGTATCTACCGCGATGAACCTTCGTCGCCGCCGGCAGGGCGGGTGGCGCGGCCGAGGATGTGGGGCGAGGCCGGTGTCGCCTGGCCGGGTGGGAAGGCGAACCGCTCGATCTCGTCGATCACGAATCCCGCCGCCTCGATCGCCGTCTCCGTATTGCGGCTCGCGTGACAGCCGCCGGTCATCAGTGGCCACAGCGTCGCGTCGCCGATCCGCTGCACCTTCGCCAACCGGGTGCCCCTAGGCGCCGCGACATGCTCGTAGAACCGCAGTTGGCCGCCTGGGCGCAGTACCCGGAAGGCTTCCTTCAGAGCGGCCTGTTGGTCACTGACCGAGCACAGCACCAACGACACCACCACCCCGTCGACGGAACCGTCCGCAATCGGCAACCTCTCGGCGGCCGCATCGGCAACCTCGACCTCGAGCCGGCTCGCGACCTCCGCGGCTTGCCGCTGCGTCTGTGCTCGCAAGTACGGCTCGGGCTCGACCGCCACGACGCTCGTCACCGCCGCCGGATAGAGGGCCAGGTTGGCGCCGTCGCCTGAGCCGACCTCCACAATGCGTCCCGCGAGCCCATCGAGCAGCCTGCGGCGATGCCCGGCCGCGCCCTGCCGATCCATCGCCGGCCTCAGCCGCGTGTACATGCGGGCGAACAACGGATGCGACTTCTGTCCTGCCATGGCACTACCGTCCCACGCCGTACGGGTCGCGGGTCAGTCGACGAGCAAGGGTTGGAAGAGGTTGATCCCGAGTTCCTGGGCTTCGGTCTGGGTGAGGATCTGGCCCGGGACGTGCGGATGGCTCGTGATCCAGGCCTGAGCGGTGGTCTGGTTGGTGAAGAAGTTCAGGTAGTCGCAGCAAGTGGTTGCCGATGGGCCGACGCCTGCGTCAGCGCTGATGAACACGACTGCTTCCGCGGGCTGCCAGTCGGTCCGGCCGGCGCCCAGGGTGACGGTGATCGGTTGGCCGGTGGTCGCGTCGACGGACTCGATCTGGGTGTCCTGACCGAGCATGGCGGACATTCCGAGCGCATCAGCCGCACACATCGCGTAGACCTCGACCTGGTCGCCGATGCGGACGCGATGGGCGGTCGGGGTCGCGGAGAACGGGTAGGCGACCGCGATCTGGCCATCTGAGTTCAGGCGGATCGCATCGATTTCGTGCAGTGCGTTCAACACCTCGGTCGAGCTACTACCTGAGGTGATTACATCGAGCTCAGCGGTGGTGGGCGGGCGGCCGGTGGAGGCGAAGGTGCGCAGGATCGTCTGATGCACGGCCTTCTCGAGCGGCTTCAGTTGGAGCACCCGACTGCGCTGCGAACTCAACAGTTCCCCTGCTGACCGTGGAAGCCCTTGGTTCTCGTGCTGCTGGACAGCGCTGGTGATTGCCTCGCGCAACTGTTCGACCGACGGCGCCGAGACTGTACGGCCATTGTCGTCGCGGTAGAGCCGGCACGACACCCCGGACTCACAGCCGCCCTGCGGCGCGAACGGATCGACGCCGTCGATCAGCAGTGTCGGCGAACCAGCCATCCCGTACTGCGCGGCCTCGGCATCGGTCTCGATCACCCGGGTGATCACGGCCTGGTCGGTGACCTCGGCGAGTCGCTGCAGCAGAGGCGCCAAGTTGGGGCAGTCCGGAACGTGCAGGACCTCGAGCTTCATCGCTTTCCCATCGCAGGGTCGTCAATCGGACTGGGCGCGCTCGTGTCCAGAGGGAAGTCGAGCGCTTTCAGCAGTTCACAGCAGCGGTCGCCGCGAGGCAGGTCGCAGGTCGCGACGAGCTCGGCGAGAGAGTCGTGCATGCGTTGGAGGTCGCGGATCCGCCTCTGGAGATCGGCCTTGCGATGCTCGGCCAGTACCCGGGCCGCGTCGCAACTGTCCGGTCCGCCGCTGTCCAGGTGGAGGAGTTCCTCGACCTCATCCAGCGTGAACCCGAGTTCCTGGGCCCGCTTGATGAACCGCAGCAACTCCACCGCCGCGACGGGATAATCGCGGTAGCCACCTGGTGTTCGAGGTGGTTCGGTGAGCAACCCCCTGCGTTCGTAGTACCGCAGCGTCTCCGCGTTCACGCCGACCCGGCCGGCCAACTCACTCGTTCGCATACCCCCATCCTCAACCCCGGACCCAACTACGGAGTCAACCCCCGCGACGGCATAATCCGGTTAGCGTGTGGCCTTGGCGGACGCGCTACTTGACCGGGAGATCCTGAGATGACCAGTAAGTTCACCGAGCTTGCGATCGACTGTGCCGATCCCAGTGGTCTCGCCCGGTTCTGGTGCTCGGTCCTTGACTACGAGGTACTGGAGGAAGAGGACGGAATTGTCACCATTGGCTCCCCTCTCGTGCCCGAAGGCAAGAACCGCCTTGGCCCGGTGCCACCGACGCTGACTTTCGCACGCGTGCCAGAGGGCAAGACCATCAAGAACAGGCTCCACCTCGACCTCAACGCAACCGACAGGGAGCAAGACGAAGAGGTCCGCCGCCTGCTCGACCTAGGCGCTCGGCACGCCGACGTCGGCCAAACCGGCGAGGAGAGCTGGGTCACCCTCGCCGACCCAGAAGGCAACGAGTTCTGCGTCCTCGCCGGCCGCAACCCCTGACCGGAGGCCGCACACTCCGGCGAGGAGAGAGGCGGTTAGGCCGGCGTCCGGAGAACCGCCCACTGATAGTGCATCGGCCCGGTCCCCTGCCAGGTCAGCCAGTGCTCGACCGTTCCATGCCGCTGAAGAGCATCGCGCACCATGGCGTCGGTGCGGATGCTGAAGAAACGCGGCGGCCCGAAATCGGTGCCGTCACGCCACAGACTCTCCGCACCGACCTGATCACCCCACAACCCGACCGCGAGCGGCGCGGCAGGGCGGAGTACTCGCACTATCTCTGCCAGCGCAGAGTCCAGGTCCTCGTCAGCCACGTGCAGCAAGGTGCTCATCGTCCAGCCCGCCTGGAAGCTGGCATCGTCGAAGGGCAGATCCAGGACGGAGGCGACCTGCGCGTCGAGGCCAAGCGCGTGGCAAGCATCGACGCTCTCCGGTGCGAGGTCGACACCGGTGTAGGCCAGACCGGCCGCAGCGAACGCTTCGCCGTCCCGACCAGGGCCCGAGCCGATCTCGAGGACCGAATGCAGGTCTTCGTTGGCGAGTTGCGCGAGGTACGCCGTCCGCCGTTCGACTCGTGAAGCCGGAAGATCCCGTACTGCGCGGTCGCGCACCTCGTTGTTGTAGTAGCTGACGAGATCAGTCTCGCGTTGCACCCGCGCGGAGTCGTCCATGGCGCGACATCTTTCCACCCACCGCCGACAGGACGACGTGCACCAGCTGCCGACAGACTCTCCGCTCTCGGCGTACTGGCTTCGCTCAGAGTGAACTGGTGTGGCCGTCCTGGCGTGCAGGTGACAGGTTGCTCGGCATGCCGTGGGTTGTCAGAGGTGAGTTCCGGAAGCTGTGGATCGGGCAGGCGGTGTCCGCGTCTGGCAGTGCGATCACCAGTGTTGCCCTGCCGCTAGTAGCGGTAGTGACGCTGAACGCCTCTCCGCTGGAGATGGGACTGCTCTCCGCGTTGACGGTCCTCCCGCACCTGCTGTTCGGGCTGTCCGCTGGACTGCTGGTGGACAGAGTGCCGCTGCGGCCCCTCCTGGTGATCGCTGACGCCGGACGGGCGGTTGTGCTTGGCGCGATTCCCCTGGTGTGGGCTCTCGGATCGCTCCGGATAGAGCACCTCTACGTGGTAGCGGTGCTGGCCGGAGTACTGACGCTGCTGTCGGACACAGCATCACTGACGTTCATCCCGGCCCTGGTCCCCCGCGACGAACTGATGCAAGCGAACAGCGCGTCCATGCTCAACCAGACCGTCGCCTCGACCACCGGGCCCGCTGTCGCCGGGTTCCTGGTGCAGTTGGTCAGCGCGCCCTTCGCGATCGCCTTCGACGCGTTGTCGTTCGTCGTGTCAGGCGTCGCGTCGTACCTGATCAAAGCGCCGCCCAAGGTGGCAGGGCCTCCGCGCGCCAAGACGCATGTGTTCACAGGTCTGCGGGTTCTGTTCGGGCACCGGCTACTGGCTCCATTGGTGCTCTCGGCAACCATCGCCGCGGTTGCCGGCGCTATGCAGGCGCCACTCGTCGTTCTCTACCTGGTGCGGGAGCTCCACTGGTCGCCGGCGCTCGTCGGTGTGGCCGTGACGGTCGTCGGCGCGGCGTCCGTCGGCGGCACTCTCTTGGCAACACCACTCACCCGGTACTTCGGAATCGGGCGCACGTACACCGTCGGCCAACTCCTGGTCGCCCTCTCCGGCGTCACCCTGACGATCGGCCTTGCGCCTTTCATCTTCATCGCGCAGGCGATGGCCGGCCTGGGGATGCCCTTGTACGGCGTACCGCAACGCACCCTCCGGCAATCCCTGGTCCCCGCGGAACTACTCGGCCAAGCAACCGCCGCCTGGCGCACGCTCGTCATCGGCGGCCAGACCATCGGCGCTGTATCGGGCGGCCTCATCGCGGGTCCCCTCGGCTTACGCCCAACCCTGATACTCAGCAGCGCCGGCATGCTGGCGGGCTGCCTGTACGCCGCCCTGTCGCCGCTCCGCTCACTCCGCAAACTCCCTTCCCACGAGCAGATAGCGCCTTAGCCCGGATCCGCCCACGCATCTGTTCCACCGCAGGCTGCTCTTCCACATTTCTTAGGGGCCTGTGGACAACTTGGCGTGATTCGATACCACCCACAAGATTCTGACAATCTTCGGAATGCCTTACAGAGAAGGGCATTCCGACACAGAAACTGTCGGAGGCGATGTCTAGAGTCTTGGGTATGGAGATCTTGGGCGCGCGACCGGCATGGTCGAAGACCAGCAGCGAACGGCTGCAGGTCCTCGATGCGGTCGAGACCGAGCTCGCCCGCCTGAAGACCGTCCGGCTCCACTACATGGCCAGCGTCGACGACTCCGGCGACGCCGCCGACCTAGGAGCCCACGACACCGTCGAACTGCTGTCGCTGCGCCACAACCGCCACCCCCGCGACGTCCGCCGCGACCTCACCCTCGCCAAAGCCCTCCCGAAATACCCCGCCGTCTCCGCCGCCCTCCCCGACCCAGCAGCCGACCTCGGCAGCGACCTCGACGATCACGTCGCCAGCGACGCCGACCCTGACGCCGACCTCGAAAGCGATCTCGCCGCCGCCCCGGACGCCGCGGCGGACGATGCCGCGGACCCGGACCCGGACGCCGACGCGGATGCGGACGGTGCCGTCGACCCGGACTTCGATGCGGACGGCGCCGTCGACTCGGATGCTGGGGTGCGGGGGCGGGTGGTGATTCGTCCGGCGCAGGCGCAGGTGATCGTGTCCGCGTTGGAGAAACTGCCGGACACGGTCCCGGTCGAGGACATCGAGGTCGCCGAACAAGAACTCGTGAAACTCGCCGCGCACCTGAACCCGGTCGAACTGCGGAAGGCCGCCAAGCACGTCTGTGACCTGCT
>NZ_DASRXP010000733.1:0-10045 GCF_035687465.1 Kribbella sp. | reverse complement strand
TCTCCGAAACCCTCCTCGCCGCACACCCCGTCTGCGACTGGATCAACTGCAACCGCCCCGCCCGCGAATCCGACCGCGACCACGGCATCCCGTTTGCACAGACCGGTACGACGAACCTGGCTGATCTGCGGATCTACTGCGAGTTGCACCACGTCATCAAAGACACTCCCGCGTGGGGCTGGAAAGCCACCAACAACCCCGACGGATCCACCACCCTCACCACCCCGACTGGGCACCGCTACACCACCGTGCCTCCAGCACCCGGCCCTATCACCCGACCAGACCCACCACCCCCGGACGAAGACCCACCACCCTTCTAACAAACCGGCACGCTCTGGCCCGCCGCCAGCCAGCACCGACTAGCCCGCAGGCATCCCAGCCTGCGGGCTGGCTGAGGTGGAGGGCATTGTGGCTGTGTCGTACCCACGGTTCGAGCTCCGCCTTGGGCGTGCGGTCATTTCCCGGCTGCTTCTAGGAAGATCTGCGCCAGTTCGCGCGGCTGGGAGAACATCGGCCAGTGGCCCGTTTCCATCTCCACCAGGCACCATTGGTTGCTGGCCAGCAACTTGGCCACCTCGTCGCTGAGTTCGGCTCCGGCGAGCAGGCAATGGATATACGTTGCCGGGAGTTCGTCGAGTGGCCCTGCCAGTACGGCGGGTTCGGTCAGTGTGGCGCCCGGGTGCGGCGTCGAACTATCCACGATCCGTGCGATCTGCTCATCGGTGAGGCCCTCGCCGGCGTAGTGGGTTGCGGGCACGAGCGGCCAAAATCCTCCGTTCTCGGCGATCGAGGCCTTCACCATTGCCCCGCCGTCCGGCCATGCGGCGACGAATGACTCGCCGTCGGCCGGAAGGCTCGAATCGACGAAGACCACGGCGGCCAGCCGGTCACCGATCCGCTCCGCGGCCTGACCGACGGGGATGCCTGCGTAGCGCCGGCTGCGCGCAGATACGGCACTACGTCGTCCCACGCCCACGCCCCGAGCCGCGCGCCTGCAACCAGTACGAAATTCGCCATGGCCGCACCGTAACGGAGCAATCAGGCAGGCAGGGTGAGGCTACAGGCGGCCGGCCTTCTTCAGGGCTAGGTAGGTGTCCGCGAGGGCTGGGGCGATTTGGTCGGGGTTTTCGTCGACCACGGTGACGCCGGCGCGGGTCAGTACTGCGGTGACGCGTTCGCGGTCCAAGCGGGTTCGGGCGGCTGAGGCTGCGCCGTACACCTCGATCATGTCGGCGAGGGAGTTTTCCATCTCGGCCAGGCGGGGATCGGCCACGGACGCCAGTACGACGACATGCCGGCGCAAGAGCGGCCCGATCACCGGCAGCAGCGATTCCTCGATCACGGCCGGATCCAGGCCGGTCAGGAGTACTACGAGCGACCGTTGGCGAACGCGTTCGAGGACCTGCGACACGACCACCCGGAAGTCGGTCTGCACCAGCTCGGCATCCACAGTCGCCAAGGCGTTCACGAACGACGGCAGGACATCCTCCGGCGCGGGCCGCCGCACATCAGCCCGTACTGCGGAATCGCAAGCCAGCAAGGAAACCCGGTCACCGGCCCGGGTGGCAAGTGCGGCCAGCAACAAGGCAGCGTCCATCGCGTGGTCGAGTCGCGGTGCATCGCCGACGCGTCCCGCGGACATCCGGCCGGAGTCGATCACGATGGCGACCTGCCGGTCCCGCTCGGGACGCCACGTCCGCAGTACTACGTTGCCGCGGCGGGCCGTGGCTCGCCAGTCGATGCTGCGGACGTCGTCACCCGGCACGTAGTCGCGCAGCGAGTCGAATTCCGTGCCCTGACCCCTTACCAGCAAGGCGGTTCGGCCGTCGAGCTCGCGCAGCCGGGCGAGCCGCGACGGCAGATGCTTGCGGCTGTTGAACGGCGGCAGAGCCCGGACCGTCCAGGGCACCCGATGGGATCCCTGGCGCCCAGCGAAACCCAGCGGCCCGATCGACCGGACGGTCACCCGGTACGCCTGCCGATCCCCGCGCCGTGTCGGTACCAGGTGCGTCACCAGCCGCCGTCGCTCGCCATTGGGCAGGTCGATCCTGTGCGGCGGATCCAGTACTCCGGCAGACGGCGGCCACGCGTCCCGGAGCAGCCCTTTGACCCTGCGGCCGGGGTTGGCCACCAGCATCGTCACCACAGCCTGCTCACCCAGCCGTACTGCGGTGTCGCCCTCACGGCTGAGCTGCAACCGTCGCGGCGATCCTGCCAACAACAGGTCGACCACACAAACCAGCAGCACGACAGCGACCACCAGGCCGATGCCACTCCAGCTCGGCATCAGCAGTGCGACGAACAGGACGCCCAAGCCGGCCAACAGCCCGGCGCGGCCGGTGACGACCATCAGCGCGGTACTGGCACCGTGGCCAGCACACTCTCCAGTACTGCGTCCGGCGTGACACCTTCCAGCTCGGCCTCCGGGCGGATCTGCACTCGGTGCCGCAGGCAAGGACGTGCCATCGCCTTCACGTCGTCCGGGATCACGTAGTCGCGACCAGACAACCAGGCCCACGCCCGGGCCACCGCAAGCAGTGCAGTAGCACCTCGAGGAGACACCCCGAGCTGCAGCGAAGGCGACTGCCGGGTAGCCCGGCACAGGTCGACCACATAAGCCAGGACATCTTCCCGTACTGCGACCCGGCGTACTGCGGCCTGTCCCGCGAGGAGGTCCTCCGGCCCAGCCACAGGACGCAGTCCGGCAGCCACCAGATCCCGCGGGTCGAACCCCTGCGCATGCCGGGCCAGTACTGCGATCTCCGCGTCCCGCGGGGGAATGTCCATCGTCACCTTGAGCAGGAACCGGTCCAGCTGGGCCTCCGGCAACGGATACGTGCCCTCGTACTCGATCGGGTTCTGCGTCGCGGCGACCACGAACGGCACCGGCAGCTTGCGGGGTTCGCCGTCGACGGTGACCTGGCGTTCCTCCATTGCCTCCAGCAACGCGGCCTGGGTCTTCGGTGGCGTCCGGTTGATCTCGTCCGCGAGCAGGATGTTGGTGAACACCGGTCCCTTGCGGAACTCGAACTCGCTGGTCTTCGCGTCGTAGACCAGCGACCCGGTGACGTCGCCCGGCATCAGGTCCGGGGTGAACTGGATCCGCTTGGTCTCCAGCCGCATCGCCATTGACAGCGCCCGCACCATCAGCGTCTTGGCTGTCCCGGGGACGCCTTCCAGCAGGACGTGGCCACGGCAGAGCAGGGCGAGCACCAGGGCGGTCACGGCGGTGTCCTGACCGACGACGGCCTTGCCGATCTCGGTCCGCAGCTCGACCAAAGCCTGCCGGGCGCGTTCCGGAGTCACCTCAGCTGTCGTGGTTGTCACGGGTGTGCTACCTCCTGGGTGAGGATGTCGAGCTCGTGGGACAGGTACATCAGGGCCGCGTCGTCGAACGGCGGCTGGCCGTAGAGCAGTTCGTACAGCATGGCGGGGTCCCGGCCGGTACGGGCTGCCACGGTCGTGATGACTGCGGCCGGCTCGGCGCGGCGGGGGATGCCGTGGGCCTTCTGGAGCTTGCCGAGCGCGGACTCACGCAGCGCGGCCGCGGCACGGTCTCTGGCCCTGGAGCGTCGGTAGAGCCGCGCTCGGCCCTCGGTGGTCTCCGCCGCGTGCACGATCACCGGCAGCGGCTCCGGAACCACCGGACCGAGGCGGCGACCACGCCAGAGCGCGACCATCAGGGCCGCGAAGGCCAGCGCCCAGGCGATGTACCGGACCTCCGGCGGCACGATCGGTGGGCCTTCCTCGTCGCCCGACTCGTCGAAGCCGGACGTCTCGTACTGCGGCAGGTACCAGACCAGCTCGGAGTTCGTACCGAGCAGGTTCAGGGCCAGTGCGGCATTGCCGTCCTCGGCCAGTTCGGCGTTCGTGAACGACCTGGGCGTACCGATCACATCGATGACCGGGTAGCCCGACTCGAGCCGGACCACCGTGTGGTGGATCCCGTCGCCATAACAGGTCTGAGCGGATTCGGGGGCGGAGTACGTGGTGCCGAGGACGGTCGCAGTACCGGCTTTGACTGCCGCGGGCAGGTCGCAGTCCGGTGCGCGGCTTGCTTTCGACAGTGTCGAGCTGGAGCTCTCGATGCCTGGGGCAAGGACGTCCAGCTCTCTGCTGTCGGGCCGCAGCAGGATCAGGTGGCTCCAGTCGGCGTCCCGGATCTCCTGCCAGTCGGACCGGCTGAGGTAGCCGTCGGGCGCGATCAGCAGAGCCCGGCCCGCGCCGTTGCCGGTGACATCGGCCAGGTTCTCCGTGCCCTGTACGTCGACGCCGTGGTCGCCCAGCAAGGTCGCGAGAGCTTTGGCGCCACTGGGCTCGGAGGAGTCCGGGCTGAACGGTCCTGTGGTCCGATCGGCCGTGCCGATCATCAGCGCGATCACGCCGAGCACGATCGCGCCGGTGACGAGCAGCGGCGTCCGTAGTACGCGCCAGCTCTCAACGCCGGTCCGGCCGACGGCGGTGCTGGTGCTCATCCCTGCACCAGCGCTCGGGTGGAGACCCTGCGTGCCGCCTCGTCAGCAGCCACGACCCGGGCGTACCGCTCGGGCGTGCCAGGACGGTTGCCGTAGACAACCTCGGTGAACACGTCCGCAGCAGGTCGCAGCGGCTCACGCAGCGCCGGTACTACGCGTCCCGCATCCGCCACTGCCTCGTACGCCGTTCGCCCGGCTCGTTCGTCCAGCACAGTACGTTCTGTGAGTTCCGCGACGCATGCGCGGAAGCGGCTGCGCACGGCAGCCGTGTAATCACCGGATGCTGCCTCATGTTCCGCTTGGGCCCGGTACTCGGCCGCAGTACGGAGGCTGCCGGTTTCGAAGACGGTGGGGGCGCTGGTGGTGCGAGTGGTCCGCAGGACGCCGGCGCGCCAAAGCACCACGATCACCACCAGGGCGATCAGCCCGAAGAGCAGGAAGAGCCCGGTCCGGCCGCTCGACGACTGCCCGGTGAGTCCTTCCAGCAGGTCGCCGATCCACTCGAGGACCTTTCGGATGGCTCTCGTGACCAGGGATTCACCGCCCTGGCTGTAGGCAGGTTTGGACAGCTCTTTGGCCGCCTCGGCTGCTGCATCGTCCCGGCCGATGTCCACGGGAGGTTCGAGGATCACCAGCTCGGCCCGGTCGGTTGCTGGTTGGCCCGCAGTACAGGCCGCAACCAGAGATCGAGTCCCTCACGCCGGACCCGCAGGTCCAGGTAGATCAGTGCCTGCACGGCGGACATGAAGGCCAGACTCGCGATCAGCGTCAGGACGGTGGCGATCCCGGCGGCGGCGCCGACCGCGATGGCGATCACGGTCGCTCCGCTGCCCTCGCTGTCGGTGGCCCACGAGCCGAGGGTGAGGACCAGCAGCGTGATGCCGAACTGCAGCGCATAGCTGACGATGTTCACCACCACGCCGGCGAAGAGCAGGATGCCGAAGACCCGCCAGAACCGGCCCTTGACCAGGTACCAGGACCGCTTCAGCGCGCCCCAGACCCCAACCCGGGCAGGGATGTACAGGCCGATGTCCGGCGCGTGCCTGCCCTCCAGCAGGACGACCGTGCCGGCCAGGGCCAGCCGGATCCCGAAGATCACCACCAGCACCCCACCGGCCAGCATCAGGATCACGGACACCCCACCGGCGACCTCGGAGTTGATCGCCGCGTCGGCACCCGCGCCAAGTCCGAAGACGGTCAGCCCCCAGCCGCCGATCAGCACCACGAACGAAGCGGACTGCGCGACGCCGACCCCGGCCAGGGCGGGCAGCGCCGGACGAACCAGGCGCAGCAGCTCCTTCGGGCCCACCCGGTGAGCCAGCTGGCTGCGGACAGCGGCCAAGGCGATGATCCCGGCCAGGATGCTCGACACCACCGTGAACAGGATGAGCTGGATGCCGTATGTGATCGCCAGCGCGGCACCGGCCTGCTCGAACGGGTCCTCGGCGCCGAAGAAGCCGCTGAGCCCGCCGGGCACGGTCAGCTGGGTCAGAGCGGCCTGGACCGCGGCCAGCGCGATGCCGGCCAGCACCGGCAGGCCGAGCATGATCGTCTTGTTCTCGGAGATCGTCCGGGCCGCGTTGTCCAGCAGGTCGACCGGCAGCCAGGGCCGCAACGGCTCGCCGAAGTTCTCCCGGACGCCGATGTCGTCCCGCATGCCTGCCTCCCCTCGAGTGGCGACCCCGCCGGGTTGTCCCCGGCCCCGACTGTGCACCATGATCACAGCCCGGGCGGTCCATACCGCCACAAGTGAGGTGCCGCTCGGCGATCCGGCGTGTGCACTACCCGGGGAATGGGACACTATCCGTAGTGCGTACGACCGGCAGCTGCCGGTCGCACTACAATCCGGACCGGCAAGGAGCAGGGCGTGGCAGAAGGTAATCGGACGATGCGGGGCCGAGTCCTCATCGTCGACGACGACACGGCGTTGTCGGAGATGCTCAGCATTGTGCTGCGCAACGAGGGCTACGACACCTATCTGGTGGCGACCGGTGACAAAGCGGTGCCGGCCTTCCGCGAGTTCAAACCCGACCTGTTGCTGCTGGACCTGATGCTGCCCGGGATGGACGGCATCGACGTCTGCCGCGCGATCCGGGCCGAGTCCGGCGTGCCGATCGTGATGCTGACCGCCAAGAGCGACACCGTCGACGTCGTCCTGGGCCTGGAGTCCGGCGCCGACGACTACGTGGTGAAGCCGTTCAAGCCCAAGGAGCTGGTGGCCCGGATCCGGGCCCGGCTGCGCCGGATGGACGAGCCCGGGCCGGAGTCGCTCACCATCGGTGACCTGACCATCGACGTGGCCGGCCACTCGGTGAAGCGCAGTGGCGAGACCATCCAGCTCACACCGCTGGAGTTCGACCTGCTGGTCTGCCTGGCCTCCAAGCCCTGGCAGGTCTTCACCCGCGAGGTGCTGCTGGAGCAGGTCTGGGGCTACCGGCACGCGGCCGACACCCGGCTGGTCAACGTGCACGTGCAGCGGCTGCGGTCCAAGATCGAGAAGGATCCCGAACACCCCGAGATCGTGGTCACGGTCCGCGGTGTCGGTTACAAGGCGGGTGCGGACTGATCGAGTACGGCCGCGACGACGCGTCGCAGGCGGACAAGCCGGCCCCCGAGCCGGAGACCCGCGGAACCGAGATCGAGCTCACCGCCGCCGGGCTGGACTGGCATGCCCAGCCGCAGCCGCCGTGGCGGACCCACCCGAAGCACTGGCCGGACATCTGGCGCCGCTCGATCCAGGCCCGGATCGTCACCGGCACCCTGCTGATGTCAACCGTGGTGCTGATCCTGGTCGGCTGGGTGATGATGAGCCAGGTCACCGACGGCGTGCTGGAGTCCCGCCGGGACAGCGCCCAGAAGGAAGCCGTCGCCCAGCTGACCGCGCTGAACAACTCGATCAACGCGGCCGACCCGGCGACGGTCTACCAGAACATCTCCCTGCTGGTGCAGGGCTCGAACCGCGCCGGCCTGTACGACGTGGTGCTGGTGCCGACGAACACGTCGGGAACGTCCTCGATCGTGAGCACCGGTCTGGTCGAGAGCGAGTCGATCCCGCAGGATCTGAAGTCCTCGGTGGCCAGCGACCCCACCAAGCTCTTCGACACCTATACCCAGATCGTGCACCGCGGTCAGCCCGCCGAGCCCGGGCTGGCGATCGGCTCGCAGGTCCGGATCGACTCCACCGGTGGGCGCTACCAGGTGTACTTCCTGTTCCCGCTGACGGCGCAGAAGGACACCCTGGACGTCGTCCAGCGAGCTCTGCTCACCGCAGGCCTGCTGCTCGTACTGCTGCTGGGCGCGGTCGCCTGGCTGGTCACCCGGCAGGTGGTGACCCCGGTCCGGATGGCCCGGCGGATCGCCGAGCGGCTGGCGGCGGGCAAGCTCGAGGAGCGGATGCAGGTCCGCGGCACCGACGACCTGGCCAGGCTGGCGGTCTCCTTCAACAAGATGGCGAGCAACCTGCAGCAGCAGATCCGCCGGCTGGAGGAACTGTCCCGGCTGCAGCGACGGTTCGTCTCCGACGTCTCGCACGAGCTCCGGACGCCGCTCACCACGGTCCGGATGGCGGCCGACCTGCTGCACGAGTCGCGGGACCAGTTCGACCCGATCAGCCGCCGCTCGGTCGAGCTCCTGCAGAACGAGCTCAACCGGTTCGAGGAACTGCTCGCCGACCTGCTGGAGATCAGCCGGTTCGACGCGGGCGCTGCCGCGCTCGACCTGGAGGACGTCGACCTGCGCGACATCGTCGCCCGGGTGCTGGAGAACCACGAGACCCTGCTGCACCGCAAGGGCTGCGAGGTGCAACTGGAGATGGCTGAGCCCTGCCGGGCACAGGTGGACTCGCGCCGGATCGAGCGGATCCTCCGGAACCTGATCGGCAACGCGATCGAGCACAGCGAAGGCCTCCCGATCCGGATCACCACCGCCTGCGACGACGACGCGGCGGCGGTCGCCGTCCGGGACCACGGGATCGGGTTCCGGGCCGAGGAGGCCGACATGGTGTTCAGCCGGTTCTGGCGGGCCGACCCGGCCCGGGCCCGGACCACCGGCGGTACCGGGCTCGGCCTGTCCATCGCCCTGGAGGACGCCCGGTTGCACGGTGGCCGGCTGGATGCGTGGGGCTCACCCGGCGACGGCGCCTACTTCCGCCTGACGTTGCCGCGCCGCCCGGACGTGACCCTGTCCGGTTCACCACTGCCTGCCCGGCCGACGGACGCCACCCGGGTGATCTCGGAGATGACGCTGGCCGAGGTCGGAGCGCCGTACCAGAAGCTGACCGGTGGTGAGGAGCTGTGAAGGCGAAGCTGCTGACCGCTGTCGTGGCCGGTGCCGTGTTCGTCTCCGGGTGTGCCACCGTGCCGACGCAGGGGCCGATCCGGTCCGGTAACCAGGAGGGGCTCGCTCCGCCGGCGCCGGCGATCGGCGTCGAGGCCCAGCCGCCCCGGGACAACGCCGGGCCGCTGGCGATCGTGAACGGCTTCCTCGAGGCGATGGCGGATTCGCAGGCCTTCGAGACAGCCCGCAAGTACATGACCCCGGAGGCGGCCGCGGCCTGGAAGCCGGAGTCGAAGATCTCGATCTACGACCAGACCTCCACCGGCGCGGTGACGCCGCGCGGCGAGGACAAGGTCGTACTGCGGGCACCGCTGGTCGGGACCGTCGACCAGCGCGGCTCCTGGAGTCCGGCCCGCAACGCCACCGTCGCCTTCGAGTTCAAGCTCACCAAGGTCAACGGGCAGTACCGGGTCGCCGTCGCCCCGCCGGGCGTGTTCATCGGCAGCAACCAGCTGGAGACCAAGCTCAAGCCGATGGCCCTGTTCTACTTCACGCCGGACCGGTCCATGCTGGTCCCGGACCCGATCTACGTGCCGAACGACCTGCCTTCGGGTCAGATCGCGACGCTGCTGATCCAGCAACTGCTGAAGGGCCCGACCGCCAGGCTCGGCAACGGCGTGTTCTCCGCTGCCCCGCCCGGCACGCAGGTGAACGTGTCCGTCCCGGTCGATCTCGGCGTCGCGACCGTGGCCCTGAGCGACACCGTGGCGACCCTCACCGAGGCCGACCGCACCCTGCTGTCCGCCCAGATCGCCTGGACCCTGCGACTGATCAGCAGCCGGGTCCGGATCACCGTCGGGGGCGCGCCGCTGATCGCGGACCAGGAGGTGCAGTCGTTCACCTCCTTCAGCCAGTACGACCCGACCGTCCCGATCCCGCAGATGAAGGACCTGTACGGGGTCCGCGGCAACAAGATCTACCGGATCAGCCTGGACGGATCCGGTCCGATCGAGCCCAAGCCGCTCGACGACAGTCAGCTCTACCCGTACTCCGCGCAGTCGCTCGCGGTCGACCTTCGCGGTGACTTCGGCGCTGTCGTCACCCGCGACAACGGCCGGCCGGTGGTCGCCTACGGCCGGTTGGAGATCAAGGAAGACAACGACAAGGTCGTCACCATCCCGACCGATGGCGAGGTGCTCCGGCCGACCTTCGACAATGCGGGCAACCTCTGGATCCTGGACCGGGCGGACAGCAACGCGCCGCGGCTGCGGATGCGGGCCAAGGACGGCAAGGTC